>QIDJ01000087.1 GCA_003228395.1 Flammeovirgaceae bacterium | reverse complement strand
CAAAAATCAGTTAAATATTATTCAAAAAATAGTAATTCTCCCATAATTTATAAAAAAAATTACTATATCCAAAAGTATAGCCTTTATAACATCAGGCATTTAAAAGTAACCGGAAGCATTTATTACACCATTCGCTCAATTCATATGCTCCTGAATATCAAGAATATAGATTTGTAATTCCGGCTTAATGTTTGCTTCCGTACACAATTCAAAAGCTTTTTTTGCAAATATCAACGCTTCAGCGTTATTCCCGATTTTGAAAAATGTATAAGAGTGTGCAAAGTTGGTGTAATAGTTATTTTCAAGCTCCAGCGCCCGGTGGGTCCAGCCGAAAATAACCGTCATTTTTTCTTTGTCATCAAAAAATGCTTCGGCATGCTCAACGGCCTGACCCGACAGGTATTGCCAATCATCAAAGTGGTATGTCATTGTCATTGCGTCCAGCAAATCAAAATAACGGTCCAGGTCGCCCATCTCCAGGAAATACTGACTTTCGGCCTCTTTCGTATAATATATTGCCGGCATATCAAGCATATCAAGAACTGTCCGTACTTTTATTTCATATTCCGCTGCTCTTACAGCCAGTTGTTTGTTCATATCAGAGGCAGCATCAGTGATCATAACCTCGTATAACAACCCCATAAAATCTCCGAAATCAGGAAATGTTTCATAATAATATTCCGCATGGTCTATCACATACAGGATTTCTCTTGATTCATACGCAAAGGGAAAATTTGAAATCAGGAACCAGCCAGCGTGACTACGCAGATTTTCTTCATTCATTGATTTCATCCCTTCTATTGCAAGCTTAGCTGCATCGTCAGGACTTACCGATTTGTAAAACCCCAGGTATTCAGCAAGCTTTTCAATATTATCAGGATCGTCATAATAGGCTTTCTGTAAACCAGAAAACATGGTGGCCTTTTTAGCAAATCCAATCAATGCCACGCCATCCAGGGCGCCAACATTCTCCAATACTTTATTGCCGTCGGAATTGAATATCATCAATGTAGGATACCCGGCTAAATTCATCTCTTCAACTAGTTCCAACTCGTTTTTTTCAGCGTTTATCCGGTAGCTTATGACATGCTCATTAAAGTATGCAGCCACTTTTGTGTCTGTGAATACTGATTTTTCCATCCATTTACACGGTTTGCACCAATCCGTATAAAAATCAACAAATATGTATTTACCTGAACTTTTCGCATCACGCAGCACATCCTGCCAGGGGCCGGAATGAAATACCATCTCCCGGTCACTCTGCTGAGCCAATGAAACCACAGAAATTAATAAGAATCCGGAGAGAAACAGGGATATATTTTTTATCACAATTTTCAATTTATAACTTTAAACGAAAAAATCTCATAAAGTATTCAATCTAACAATAAATATTAGTGATTAGCCTGCAATGAACCTTATCAAATTCATAAACCGTATTGCCTGGATTTTTGCAAAGTTACTGTTTTTCTTTCTGGTTGCGATCGTTCCTTTTGTCAGCTTCGCCCAACCTGATAGTATTAGTTGGGTAAACAAAGAAATACACCCGGGAATTATTCACAAGTCGCATCATTCGGATTCAGTATGGAGTACGTGGCAACATATACATGTGTTGATTGCTGACCCGGCATTAATTCAGGCTGTAATTGCATACAGTGAAGACACATTATTCAAAACTAGCCATTTTGGCTTTTCATATCCGGCAATAGCAGGAGTAAATGGAGGTTTTTTTAATGTACGCGAGGGTGGTTCGGTCATGTATCTTAAGGTAAACAATATACGCATAAGCACAACAATTATCGATCCGGAAAAAGGCCGAAGGGAACATCAGAAGGGCGCATTCATCGTCACCGATGAAGGCCATGTGGTGATAGAAACGGTAAAGCCGGATTCCGTTTACGACAGGATGCCAGTGTATGAAAATGTGCTGGTTACGGGTCCCTTACTGCTGTATAACGGCAAAACAGTTTCGCTTTCGAACCGGGCATTTAACAGCGATAAACATCCACGGACCGCTGCATGCATTACCCGGGAACAAAAGCTGCTGCTGATCACTGTGGATGGCAGAAATGAAAAGGCCGCCGGAATGTCATTATTTCAACTCGCGGAACTTCTAAAATACGCAGGCTGCCTTAACGCTGTAAACCTGGATGGAGGTGGTTCCACCACGATGTGGATAAGCGACGAACCCTTCAATGGGGTGGTGAATATGCCTTCAGACAACGGTTTATTTGATCACAATGGTGAACGGGCTTGCGCAAATGCCATTTTATTAATAGCAAAATCTGAAAACTGACTATATTTATATGCGTAAATTATTTAAACGGGTCTCGCGTATTTTGTTGCCGCTTGGATACGTCGCCGTAATGGCTTGCCAGGAGAATCAGCATGAGAATCCGGTTATTTTTACCTTCGATCCTCAACTGGATCGCATTTGGGTCGGTCCGGATTTCTGGGCCAACCGGTTGCAGGACTGGAAACTTGAAAACGGCAAAATCGTCTGCACTACGTCAAGCCCGAACAGGAACCTACACCTGTTAACTCGAAGGCTGAATGATACAAAAGCCCCTTTCAAGATGTCGGTTGTGTTAGCGTTTCACAAAGAGCAAGATTTGCCCAAAGACTGGATTGGAATGCGCCTCGGGGCAAAAGGTGAATTCGGCGACTACCGCGATGATGCCGTATTCGGAAAAGGTCTTGATATTGGCATAACCACAGACCAAAAACTTTTTTTGGGAAATCCTGAAACCGGTTTGGTAAAGTCTTTAGGAACCAGCGCCGGC
>QIDJ01000320.1 GCA_003228395.1 Flammeovirgaceae bacterium | reverse complement strand
CTTAAGTGTATGGCCTGCATTTGGCCCCCCCTGGAAACGACATACTATATTATACCCGGGAGCTAAAAAATCCACAATTTTTCCTTTGCCTTCATCCCCCCACTGAAGACCTAACAATACATCTACTCCCACAGCTTATGAATTTACTAGTCCGTTAATTGCTTCTGTCTCACTTTCAGCAATATTAAATATTGCATTCAGTTTGGTAATTATAAGGAGCTTTTTTACGTTCTCTGATGGTTTAACCAGCCAGACTTCACCTCCTTTATTTCTGAACTTGGTCAGAATGGTTATCAAAACACCGATTCCGCTACTGTTTATATATCTGACATCTGAAATGTCAACGATGCAGTTGAGTAAATTCTGATTTATATGATCCGTAACTGTTTCCAAAATACTTGCACCATTGTCCTCTCCAATCAGATCGCCAGATAACCGAAGAATAACCGTGTTGTTATTTATTTCGTGGGTATATTTCATATGATTAGTTTATCACTTTCAGAAAAAAAGTATCCATCGGGAAGTTTATTTGTTCTTTTTATTTTCACAATTTTCTTTTTTGCAAGCAGCATATAAGATCAGGGAATGATTAAGTACCTCATAACCAAGCAATTCACCAACAGTTTTTTGAATATTATGAATCCTTGGATCACAAAATTCCACTACTTTATTACAATCTGTGCAAATTAAGTGATCATGCTGTTTATATCCATATGCTTTTTCGTATTGTGCAATATTCTGACCAAACTGGTGCCGTGAAACAAGGTCGCATTCGATGAGAATATCGAGTGTATTATACACGGTAGCCCTGCTAACCTGGTATTTCTTATTTTTCATGCTTAAATAAAGCGATTCCACATCAAAATGAACTTCTTTTGAGTACACTTCTTCAAGAATAGCAAATCGTTCGGGGGTTTTACGAAGACCTTTGTTTTCGAGATACGAGGTAAATATCTGCTTGACTTCTCCGAATTTTTTATTAATAGCTACATGCATTGTAAATATTTATTTTCAGCTACAAAAATACAGATTCTCTTTACCATCTGAAACTATGCCTGCTTCTTTACAGGTTCATCATCCGGAGTATAATCAAACCGCTTTACTTTCACTACACCTGAAACCTGCTCAAGTTTTGTTATTAAAATATCAAGGTGTTTTGAATCATTGATATATAATACAATCTTTCCTTCAAATATTCCGGTGTCGGTATCTACCGAAATGGATCTCATGTTTACTTTCAGTTCATTGGAAATCACTTTGGTTACATCATTGATAAGCCCAACACGGTCTGTTCCGATGATTTCCAATCCAACCGTATGTGCTTCCTGGTGTTTGGATGCCCATTTAGCCTTTACAACACGGTGTCCATGATTTGACAATAACTCAGGTGCATTCGGACACGATGTACGGTGAATTTTTATGCCTTCATTTACCGACACAAAACCAAACACATCATCGCCGGGTATCGGACTGCAGCATTTTGCAAACTTATAATCCACCAGGTCCATATCTTCACCTATCAGAAGTATATCTTCTTTACGCTTTCTTACTTTAGCAATTTCCTTTTCAAAAGATTCCGCATCAGTAATCTTTCCTATATTTTTCTTGCCGTTTACTTTGCTGCCGTCTTCCTTAAATTGCTTCAGGTCCCTGGCCTCTATAAAACCCATAGCCATTTTATAAAAAAGATCGAGTTGATTGTTGACATTGAAAAATGCTCTAAGTTTATCAAAATTCTCGTTATTTGGCTCAATCTTGAGCTTTTTCAGTTTTCGGAGCATCATTTCTTTCCCCTCTTCGGCAATCACCTTTTTTTCCTCTTTCAATCCTTCTTTTATCCGCTGGCGTGCTTTTGAACTAACCACAAAACGCAGCCAGTCTTCACTTGGCTTTTGTTTTTCAGAAGTCAGGATTTCAACCTGATCACCATTTTTCAATACATAATGAATAGGTACCAGTTTTTGATTTACTTTGGCGCCAAGGCATCGCATACCTACTTCAGTATGAATCTCAAAGGCAAAGTCAAGGGCGGTTGCTCCATTGGGCAGTCGTTTCAAATCGCCCTGTGGCGTAAATACAAATACTTCCTCCTGAAATAAATTGGAACGAAAGTCCGTGACAAATTCGATGGCTGATATATCGTTTTGTTCAAGCAACTCACGAATTTTATTTATCCATTGTTCCAGTCCCGACTCCTGACTTGCCGCAGTGTCTTTATACTTCCAGTGGGCGGCATATCCCTTTTCTGCAATATCATCCATTCTTTTGGCCCTGATTTGTACCTCCACCCATTGGCCGTCGTTACTCATTACAGTGGTATGTAACGATTCATACCCGTTTGCTTTAGGGGTACTTATCCAGTCGCGTAGCCGGTCAGGATTTGGTTTATAAAAATCGGTAACAATGGAATATACCTGCCAGCATGCTGCTTTCTCGTTCTCAAGTGGCGTATCAATAATAATCCGTATTGCAAATAAATCGTACACTTCTTCAAAGGGTATATCCTTATTCTTCATCTTGGTCCAGACGGAATGTACGGATTTAGGCCTGCCTTTTATCTCAAACTTAAAATCGAAGCCATTCAATTCCTTCTGAATCGGCCGGATAAATCTTTTTATAAAGCGGTTGCGAACTTCTTTTGTAGCATCAATCTCATTGATGATATCCTTATACGTATCCGCATCAGTATATTTTAAAACCAGATCTTCCATTTCTGATTTTATGGCATACAATCCAAGGCGGTGAGCCAGGGGAGCATACAGATAACTCGTTTCGGAGGATATGC
>QIDJ01000011.1 GCA_003228395.1 Flammeovirgaceae bacterium | reverse complement strand
TCTACCATCTCCCTGAGGTCTCCGGAAATCCAGCTTCGAATCGGTGCGCCAAAAGAAGCCTTGGGCCTGTAAACAACCTCATGGGGCAGGTATCGTTCGGCTGCTTTTTTTAATAAATATTTTGATTCCTGGTTTTTGAATTTCATTTCTCCCGGTACGGACATGGCCAGCTTTACCACATGTGTATCTATAAAAGGAACACGTACTTCCACAGAGGCAGCCATCGAAGCCCTGTCGGTATAAGTCAGATTCAACCCCTGCATAAACATTTGCATATCGGTATAGCACATCCGGTTTATAACATCTTTATCAGAAAAGCTAGAAAATATCCGGCGGTGATCGCTATAAAGCTGACTGATTTCATTACTTATATCTTCCACAAAAAGACTGTCAAGTGCGTCCTCGTCGTAGTAAGAGTAGCTTCGCATGTAGGCATCCGGCGCCGGCAGGCTTGCAAAAGATTCAAAGCGTTTGGCCCATCTTACAGGCTTCACACCGTGGTTTCCGATCCTGACCGGCATATATTGCAAGCCCCACGAAACTAATTTTCTAATTGAACCCGGAATTTTCCGGTATTTCAATGCCAGTAACAGCGCTTTTTGCCGTCTGTAACCAAAAAACAACTCGTCGGCACCCATACCCGAAAGCAGCACCTTGCTGCCATTTTCTTTCGCTGCTTTGCATATCAGGTAGGTGTTTATGGCTGCAGGATCTCCCAGGGGTTCGTCGAGGTGATAAACAATGTGAGGAAGTTCGCGGGTAATATCGGGTGATATTTCAATTTCATGATGATCAAGGTCAAAATTTTTTGCCACTTTTTTCGCAAATAATGCGTCGTCGGGCATTTGTTCTACCTTTTTATCTTTTCCGGATATTCTGATGGTATAAGTTGAAATAGGCCCTTTTTTTCTGGCCAATACTGAAATCAACGAGGAATCAAGCCCTCCGCTCAGAAAAGCACTGACGGGGACATCAGAAACCATATGTTTGCTTACGGATTCACTGATCTGGCGGTCAAGTAAATCAATGAGTTCTTCTTCATCATAATCTTCAATCCGCAGATCAGATTGATAATATTGCTGAATCTCAATATTCCCGTTACGGTCTGCTTTCAGAAAATGTCCTGCAGGCAGTTTGTTGCATCCACTGAAGATGCAATCATTGCCGGGCACCCACAGGTAATTCATGCTTCCGACAAGCGTCTGGGTATTAATTTTTTTATTGAAATCCGGAGATGATGCAAGCGTTTTCAATTCGGAAGCAAACGCAAATTTTTCACCCTGCAATACATAAAACAACGGTTTTATGCCAAATGGATCGCGGGCAAGAAAAAGCGATTTTTTCTTAATATCAACAATGGCAAAGGCATACATTCCTCTCAAAAAACGGAGGCAATCCTCACCATGTATCCGGTAGAGTTCAAGAATTACCTCCGTATCGGAGTGGGTGGTAAAACGGATGCCCCGGCTTGTTTTAAGTTCGTTACGTAATTCCGGATAATTGTATATTTCCCCGTTGTACACGATAACAAGTCCTTCTTTTTCAAAAGGCTGGTTGGCTTTTTCCGAAAGATCGATGATGGACAACCGCTGATGAAACAAGGCAACCGTACCTGCCTGCCAGCTTCCCTGATGATCAGGGCCACGATGAGCTTGTATCCGGTTTACCTGCCTGAAGTAATCGTGCCTGTAATCATAATTCAAAAAACCGGCGATTCCACACATCAGCGTTAGGATTCATTTGTTTTGGAAGAAGTGCTAAAGTTAAATAAATAGATGGATGTAAAATAAATCAACCAGAAAAATGCCGAGCTATGTGGCAATTCAAGTACCACATGGAAATTTGTCCAGACAAAAACACCGCTCAGCGAAAGCACGATAAAGTCTTTTTGCGAAGACGGTTCCCTGTTTCTTCTGTTGAAAAAATAGGCAAACATTTTCCTTAATGGGATTAAAAGCAGGAATATAAACACAAAACCTATATGGTAACCGATGGTGATAAAGGAATTGTGCATGGGGGTAATATACTGCTCCTCGGGCCTGGCCTCAAACCAGGGAGAGGCGATCATATTCCGTAAGGCATCCATTGCTTCCTGCGTAATATATTTCTGTCCGAATCCATGGCCGATTACTCCATAATTATTCAATATAATATCTTTCATGGCATACTTCCAGTATATAAGCCTCCAGAGTGCATTTACATCCTGAAAATAGGAAGGCACTAAGTAATATAATGCTACCGGAACGGCTATTGCAACAATACCTAATACCAATTTTATGAAAGTTCTGGAATGGAGAAATAAATAACCGCCAAAAACCATCAGGGAAGCCAGAATAACGGAAGAATGGTGGCCCAGGGTCAATGTCAGAAAAAAGATCAACAGCAGCACGAGCCACTTCCACCATTTGCGGATATACACCAGCAGATAAGCTTCGAATACAAACAAAGCCATGATTCCCAGCAGCGTATAGTAATTGAATTGTGAGAAGAATCCTGCCACAAACCCTTCTGTGAATAGCAGATTATATATATGATACCCGATCTGGAGAAAAAAGGCAGCGATACCAATGAGAATGATAAATTTAATGTTGTATTCATTGGCTTTCGGGGAGATATAGCTGAAAAACAGAATGTACATGCCGCCCATATATACAAAAAGGGCGTATTGTCTGATGATGTAGTTAACAGGTCCGAGTGAAACAGAAAAAGAATAACCTGCATAGATCACACTCAATCCCAGGATGAGCAAAATGGGCCAGTTCCAAATTTTATCCGGTCTTCTGAGAAAAAGGACTCCTGCC
>QIDJ01000179.1 GCA_003228395.1 Flammeovirgaceae bacterium | reverse complement strand
CGCAGCCCTGCTCGGGGCAGAAGAATGGGGCGTAGCCAGCGCCGCCCTGGTAACGGAAGGCTGTATCATGATGCGTAAATGCCACATGAATACCTGCCCGGTCGGAATTGCCACGCAAAACCCTGAATTACGGAAATTGTTTACAGGCAAACCGGAATACGTCGTGAACTTATTTCATTTCCTGGCGGAAGAACTACGTGAAATAATGGCAAAACTCGGATTCCGTACCGTAAACGAAATGATTGGCCAGACGGATGTGCTGAGACCTGTTGAAAACCGGGAATTCTGGAAGCTCAAAAAACTGAGATTTGATAAAATTCTCTACAAAGAGCCTGCATTGCAGGGTACAGGGCTTTATAAGCAACAGGACCAGCATCATGAGCTGGAAAATGCACTGGACTGGAAAATACTGAAAGTGGCTAAAGACGCGCTTGATTCCAAAAAGAACGTACAGGCAAACTTTGACATTGTTAACACCAACCGGTCGGTTGGTGCTATTCTTTCAAATGAGATCTCCAAAAAATATAAAGGTGAAGGCCTGCCTGACGGTACCATCCATATCCGGTTTCGTGGATCGGCCGGCCAGAGTTTCGGCGTTTTTGCCACCCACGGACTTCAGCTTGAACTCGAAGGAGAAGCGAACGACTATTTTGGAAAAGGACTTTCGGGCGCTCAACTCATCATCTATCCTGACAGGAATGTAACCTACGATCCGGAAAAGTTTATTATCATTGGTAATGTTGCCTTTTATGGCGCCACCTCAGGTGAAGCTTTCATCAGGGGGCAGGCCGGCGAGCGCTTTTGCGTGCGGAACTCAGGTGTAAAAGCCGTGGTGGAGGGTGTAGGCGATCATGGCTGTGAATACATGACCGGCGGAATGGTTGTTGTTCTGGGAAAAACAGGCCGGAACTTTGCTGCAGGAATGAGTGGCGGTATTGCCTATGTGTATGATGTGGATCATACTTTTCACAGGTACTGCAATATGGAGCTTGTATTTTTTGATGACCTGGAGTATGAAGACAGTGAAATGCTAAAAGCAATGATCGAAAAACATTTTACCTATACGGGAAGCAATACGGCAGAAGCTTTACTTGATAACTGGCAGGATTCACTGAAACATTTTGTGAAAGTCATGCCACGCGATTACAAGCGAATTTTGCTTCAACAAAAGGAAGACATAAAAACGGCTGTTTAACATGGGTCATCCAACAGGATTTTTAGAGTATAGCCGGGATTTACCTGAAAAAAGGGATCCGAAAGAACGGATAAAAGATTATAAAGAAATCTATCTGGAGTTTGGTGAAGAAAAAATTCACAGGCAGGCTGCAAGGTGCATGGACTGCGGCACCCCGTTTTGTCATTCCGGGTGCCCGCTCGGAAATATGATCCCGGATTTTAACGATGCAGTATATGATGAAAACTGGGAGCAGGCTGTTGAAATATTAACCGGTACCAACAATTTTCCCGAATTCACCGGTAGAATATGCCCTGCACCGTGTGAAGCTTCCTGTGTGTTGGGAATTAACAAACCTCCTGTTACAATCGAGTTTATTGAGAAAACCATTGCCGAAAAAGCTTTTGAAATGGGACTCATTGTACCGGTTATTCCGGAAAACCGTACGGGCAAAAAGGTGGCAATAATCGGCTCCGGCCCGGCCGGGCTGGCCTGTGCTGCCCAGCTTAACAAGGCAGGCCATGAAATTACCGTATTTGAACGGGCGCCTGTGATCGGGGGCCTGTTGCGGTTAGGAATCCCCGATTTCAAGCTTGAAAAATGGGTGGTCAGGCGACGAATTAAAATGATGGAAGAAGAAGGCGTTATTTTTAAAACCAACGCTAATGTTGGCAAAAACATACCTGTCAGTATGGTACTGGACAACTTTGACACGATCGTATTGTGCGGTGGAGCCACGATACCACGGGACCTGCCCATTCCCGGTCGTGAATTGCAAGGAATTCATTTTGCGATGGATTTTCTGTCGCAGCAAAACAACCGGGTTTCAGGTGATGCAAATGTGCTGGTAAATCACTGCGGAATATCGTTGAAAGAAAAAATTGTTGCAGAAAATAAAAACGTGGTTGTAATTGGTGGTGGTGACACCGGATCTGACTGTGTGGGTACGTCAAACCGGCAGAAAGCCAAAAGCGTTACACAAATAGAGTTGCTCCCCAAACCTCCTGATGAAAGATCGCCGGAAGATCCCTGGCCTCAGTGGCCGGTGATCATGCGAACGTCATCCTCGCACGAAGAAGGATGTGAAAGGAAATGGTCTGTGCTCACTAAAGAATATATAAGCGACGCCTCCGGTAACCTTAACGCACTGAATATTGTGGATATCGAATGGCACAAAAATGCAGACGGCAAGATGCATTTTGAAGAAATTAAGGGAACCGAGCGGAAAATTCCCTGCGAACTTGCGCTGCTTGCAGTAGGATTTATACATGGTGAAACCGATGCGTTAAAAGCCGGTCTTGATTTCAAGGTGGACCACAGTGGACTCGTAAAAGCACATAACTTTCAAACCCGGAATGAAAAAGTTTTCGTAGCCGGCGACATGCGGCGCGGCCAGTCATTGGTGGTATGGGCGATCTCCGAAGGACGCGAAGCTGCTCATGCGGTAGATATCTGGCTTACGGGAGAGTCTTTTCTCGAGAAAAAGGATAAACCATTGCTGAATCAGTTACATTTATTTAAAGAGTAGGCATATTGTAATTAATCCATTTTCTGAGGGTGAATCTCATGAACCAAACCCTTCTGTTAGTGAGACTCTTCCTGCCAGTAAGATGACCTCATACCCGGTAATAT
>QIDJ01000146.1 GCA_003228395.1 Flammeovirgaceae bacterium | reverse complement strand
GAACAGTAAATATTATTTACGCATTTTGTCATTTAAGCATTTATAAATTTCCATAACAATAACAATAACAGTAGAACCAAAAATGGAATATCCCTCCCAACTCATTGAAGAGGCTGTAAATGAGATTTCTAAACTTCCGGGTATCGGAAAGAAAACAGCGCTGCGTCTTGTATTGCATCTTTTAAAACAACCCAACGAAGAAACCCGGAGCCTGGCGCAGGCTTTAGTCAAAATGCGGGATGAAATTAAATTTTGCAAGGTATGCCATAACATTTCTGATCAGGAAATATGCAGGATATGTACAAGTCCGCGAAGGGATAACACCGTAGTATGTGTAATTGAAGATACCCGCGATGTAATGGCTATTGAAAATACAGGCCAGTACCTGGGGCTTTACCATGTACTGGGAGGTGTCATATCTCCCATCGAAGGCATCGGGCCCGATAACTTAAATATCAATTCATTGTTACATAGGATCAATGCTTCCGATTCAACGATAAAGGAACTGATCCTTGCATTGAATCCAACTATGGAAGGCGATACCACCTCATTTTTTATTACCAAAAAAATCTCCAGGCCTGGCTTGAAAATTACGTCCCTCGCCCGGGGTGTCCCGGTTGGAGGCGAACTTGAATATGCTGACGAGATCACCCTGGGACGAAGCATTATGGCCCGCACACATTATCAACCGAATTGATCCGATCTTCATTCTGTCTTTTTTAGGTACAAAGATATTTAATAACTATTTTTGGCCATTTCAGTTATATTGTTTTACATATTATTCCCGATAGTGTATGAATACCCTCTCAAATCGCATCAATAATCTTTCAGAATCTGCAACCATTGCCATGGCAGCAAAAGCCCGTGAACTGAAATCACAAGGAGTGGATGTGATCAGTTTAAGCCTGGGAGAGCCCGACTTTAAAACACCAGACCACATCCGTGAAGCTGCTAAACAAGCAATCGATGACGGAAGTTATTTTTCCTATCCGCCAGTACCCGGATACATGGACCTTCGTGAAGCCATTGCACAGAAATTTTCGAAAGAAAATAATCTGGAAGCAACACCTGCTAATATCGTTGTTTCATCAGGCGCTAAACAGTCCATTGCCAACGTCATGTTGAGTCTGCTCAACCCCGGCGATGAAGTGCTGATGCTTAGTCCTTACTGGGTAAGTTATTCCGAAATAGTGAAACTGGCTGATGCAACTCCCGTTCCGGTCAAAGGATATCTCTCCAATGATTTTAAGGCGACTGCCGGTCAGATTGAACAAGCCATTACCGGAAAAACGAAAATCCTTATTTTTTCATCCCCCTGCAATCCCACCGGCTCTGTTTTCAATAAGCAGGAACTGGAAGATATTGCACGTGTATTGGCAAAACATCCGCAGATTTATATTATCTCAGATGAGATATATGAACATATAAATTTCACCGGCGAGCATATCAGCATTGGTTCGTTGCCTGACATGCAAGACCGCACCATTACGGTAAACGGCGTTTCAAAGTCATTTGCAATGACCGGCTGGCGAATCGGGTTTATGCATGCACCTGAATGGATCGCCAAAGGCTGCATCAAAATGCAGGGGCAGTTCACTTCCGGAGCGAGCAGCATTGCACAGCGGGCGGCGCTGGCAGCAATAACGGGCGATCTGGGCCCCACACGCGCCATGGCTGGCGAATACCTTGAAAGAAGGAAAATGGTATTTAATCTTTTGAAGGAAATCCCAGGTGTAAAATCACATATGCCTGAAGGAGCCTTCTATTTTTTCCCTGATATAAGTGATTATTTTGGCAAATCAGACGGTGAAATGTGCATAAACAATGCCTCTGACATGAGCATGTACCTGCTTGAAAAAGCAAAAGTATCCGTGGTAACAGGAGAAGCATTTGGATCATCCGAGTGCATCCGCCTCAGCTATGCCGCCTCGAGAGACGATCTTAAAGAAGCGTTGAAACGGATAAAAGAAGCGCTGGCTAAACTTAATTAACCGATGGCAATAAAAAGCATACAAGCTATATTCGAAGGATTCAGGAATATCAAGGCGCTCATTGTCGGCGATGTGATGTTAGATGCATATATATGGGGGGTAGTGGACAGAATTTCCCCTGAAGCGCCTGTGCCTGTCATAAAAACTACCGGAAAAGAGTACCGGCTGGGAGGCGCCGCGAACGTTGCACTAAATCTGAAGGCGCTGGGTGCCACGCCTGTGGTTTGCGCTGTTATCGGGGCCGATTATGAAGGTGACAAATTCCTGGAAAGGCTGAAAGTGCGTAAAATATCCAACTCGGGAATTGTAAGAAGCAAACCCAGGCCGACAACGATTAAAACACGTATTCTTTCGGGCTACCAGCATATTGTGCGAATGGATTCGGAAACAGATGTGCCACTTTCTGCTAATGAAGAAAAAGCCTTGCTTGCCAATGTGTTCGAAAACATGACCGATGCCGATGTAGTCATATTTGAGGACTACGACAAAGGCTCCCTTACCAAATCACTGATCTCAAAGATCATTCGCAGGGCTTCCGAACTGAAAGTGCCTACGGTAGTGGATCCAAAAATCCGGAATTTTCATAATTACAACGGATCTACCGTATTCAAACCAAACCTTCAGGAAATGGTGGAAGGACTGAAGTTAATCGAATATCCCGAATCTGTTAGTGCAATTATGGGGGCTGTAAACCAATTGAAAGAACTTATTGACGTAGGCGAAATTTTCCTTACACTGGCCGAAAAAGGCGTTATTGTAAAAAGCAACAAAGACGAGATTCATATTCCCGCACATGTAAGAACGATCTCGGATGTTT
>QIDJ01000226.1 GCA_003228395.1 Flammeovirgaceae bacterium | reverse complement strand
CAGTACGGTAATTTCCTTATCAGAAAGCGTGCTGATCACATGTTCACCGGAATGGACTTTTGTATTTTCTTTGAGCGACACGCGAATGATTAATGTATTCTCCTGATTCAGTGCGGCCAGATCCAGATCCAGCATAAAACTGTTTGCATTTGTTTCTTCCTGTAACAGTACATCTTCAAAAATACCCATTACCGTTACCACGTAGGTGTTTTCATCGGCTATTGGGGTCCATTGTAAAATTATTTTCCTGTTTAGCGCTTTCGCATTTGACGGTAGCAGCAAGCGGATTTTTTTCACATCGCCTCTTGTGACTAATACTTCATCGTTGTCAGGAACGGCGGGTTTCTTTTCAATGGTATTAAAGACAAATTCGGTGTATTTGCTTGCAATTCCTTTTTTCTGCAGCCCGATTGTTGTCGCAAGTTTACTGATTTCAAAAACTCCGGGGTTTTTTAGTGCGGTAGTTTTGCCGCTGTTGTGCACCAGGCCCAGGTAGGCGTCTTCGGCAATCCGGATCCAGTCACCGGTGTTAAACGAAACACCTTTTTTAACCGGTTGCCATTTCGCTCCGGATTCCTTTTTAAACTGATTAGAACCTTTATTTACCATTACCCGGAATACATAATTCTGGCTAAAGCACGCTGTTGAGGTAAAAATGCAGAAAAAAGTAATAAATATTGTACGCATGATAAAACGAATGATTGAATTTAAGACTTTTTTTACAATATCGGGAGTTAATTATTAATTGTGCTTTTGGTCAGGACTGGAAAAGATAGTGTGAAGTACCCTTGATTAACCCTCTTTTTTTAAAATGATTCTTCTTTGCATAGTTCCAGATTTCTAAATCTGATAATCTTTCTTTTGAGATTTCAAAAACGTGGATGGTGTCAGGAAAATCCGTTAACAATTGTTTTTTAATTCTGTAGGAGATATTTTCATCCAGTAACAATTTCATATTGCCACCTTAACTTTTCTTTCCTTATCGGCCGAATATGCAAGACAAGCCAAAATCTTTTCTTCGGTCATTCCGGGATAGTTTTCCAATATTTCATCCTTAGTCATTCCGGCTGCTAACCAACTGAGGACATCATAAACAGAAATGCGCGTTCCTTTAAGGCAGGGTTTTCCGAAACGGATTGAGGGATTAATTTCAATATATTGTTTATAATCCATAACTCAAATATAGCGATAATGGGTGATTTTGTTGTTAAATAATTTTAACATGCTTTCAGGCAATAAGAAAACAAGGCCATTTGCCTTCAAATATTTAAAGAGTTTTTGGTGCCTGCATGCAATCCAAAAAAACAAATTGGGGGCAACCGTTTGATTGAACTTATCGCTTACTCAAAGCCAGGGGATCAATTGAGATATTACTTGTAATATGAACATGCAAAGAAAATTGAAATTCAGAAAAACAGAGATTAGCTTTCCGAAAAGCCACCATCGACCTGGCGCTGCATAGCATTTACCTTCTCTCTTGCATTTTCAATCAGTTTCTTAAATTGTTCATCCTGTTGCATGGAGCGGAACAATGGATCGATCGCCGCATATGAATATTCAGTCCATCCGGCTTCAAACGCCTCTTCAAGCCATTTATATGCATTTTTTTTATCTCCCTTTACTGCATAAATCTGGGCGATTTCATACCTGATTTTATACGACATTTCTCCCTGTGCTATACGGTCTGTATTATACATGAGTTTGAAATTGAAAAGCTCGTCCGCTTTTTCCATCATGCTTCCGGCATAATAAATATATCCGATCAGATTGTAGATATAGGGTAAATCCACATAATCCATTTCTCTTCCTTGCATCAAATCAAATATGAACCATGCCGTTTTATCCATATCAGTTATTTCTTCATGAATCGCCCGCTGCAGGAGCATCAGCAGTTTATCGCTGTCATCATTGCCAATAAACCCCAGCTTTTGCGAAACGGTAAAAGAAGTTTCGGTATCATAAACAATTACAGAGATCAGCCATTTTAATAACAGGGAATTGACATGGTTGGGGTTGATAAGCAATGCTTTTTCGAGATATTCACTTGCTTTGGGCATGTCGTTGAGCCGGTAGTAGGTGTCTGCGAAGCTAAACCACAGATCAGTGTCCATCGGATCGTGCCATTGTGCATCGGATAACAATTCCAGCGCTTTATCCAACTGCCCTGTCCGATAGTACAACCGGCTCAGATTGATGACTGCCTCAATATTTTTATCGATATCAACCGCTTTTCTAAATTCCTGCATGGCTTTCTTTGTATTCCCTTTAATACTGTAGTAAAGCCCCATTGATTTATAGCCACTTGAGTTATCGGGTTCTTCCTTTTGCACAATTTGGGCGTGCCGGTAGGCCGAGTCGAGCCACAGGTCTTTGGCGTTGGACTTTTGCGCCAATTGGCTGAATACATCACTCAGGCCCGCATGGGCAAGTGTAAATTCCGGGTCAAGCCTGAGCGCTTCGATAAATAATTCCATTGCACTGATATTATCCTGGTCTGTATAGCGTGAATAATATTCTTTTCCCTTCAGATACAGGTCATAGGCAGTCATGTTCAGGGTGGGTGGTTTTTCGATTTTTTTAACTTCCTCGGGAGTTACTTCGGCTTTCAGCGCTTCTGCTATTGATATGGCCACTTCGGTTTGAATGGTGAAGATATCTTCAAAGGATTTATCATAGACATTGGTCCACTTTACTTCCTCTGTTTTTGCATTGATAAGCCGGGCGGTAATCCGGATACGGTCGGCATCTTTGCGTACGCTCCCAATGAGGAGGTTCGAAACGTTTAATTAGTCGCCGATTTCCCGGTATGCTTTA
>QIDJ01000371.1 GCA_003228395.1 Flammeovirgaceae bacterium | reverse complement strand
TTCTATTAAAGTTCTGCTTCTATTTGAAAATGCTTAAATGCATGAATGCATGACTGTGTGAATGTTACATATTATTCACAAAGGATGTTTCTTTCCTATCCATCAGTCTCTACAAATATTTATTCTAGCATTTTAGCATTCAATTATTATATCGAAATAAGCTTAATCCGGTTACGGTATAATTCTATTTTTCCCATCTTCTCCAATTGTTTCAGTAACCTTGAAACCGCTTCGCGTGATGAGTGAAGATCGTTGGCAATTTCCTGATGGGTGATATACAGCATGTCTTTTTCCAAAAGCCGTGCCTTATCGCCCAGGTATTTTAGCAATCTTTGATCCATATTCTGAAATGCAATCAGGTCAATGGTACGGAGAAGCTCTTCAAACCGGGCCGAATAGGTCATCATTACAAAATTTTTCCATGATGCATACTTCTGCATCCATTCATCCACATAATTTACCGGCAGCGAAATAAGCAACGAATCTTCTTCTGCAATTGCTCTTATCTTACTTTGAGTATAACTCAGGCAACAGGTAAGCGACATGGCACATGTTTTACTGTCGTCAACATAATAAAGGAATATCTCATTTCCTTCTGCATCTTCGCGCATCACCTTCACGGAACCTTCAGCAACCAGGGGAACAGATTTAATGTAATTACCAATATCCAGTATGACCGTTCCTTCCGGCGCCTTTTCAATCTTACCTACCGCTTCGATCTCATCTTTAAGCTCTTGTTCGTATAAGGAAGGAAATTTTTTGTCCAGTATTTCTTTAATTTCCATGGGTTCAAATATGTTATTACTGTGGTTTTATAAAAATGCTTAAATGCTTAAATGAAGGAATGTTTAAATGATAAAATGATTAGATACTGAAATGTGTAAATTAATTAGAGACTAAATATGAATGGCTAAAAATAAGAAACGGCCAACTAATATAATCAGTCCACCGTAATATTTATTTACCGTTAAGGAGGTTCTTATAACATGGAAACCTGCTCCACATGCTCTGTAACGGGTATTTCAGTTTCAATAATACCCTCAAATCCCTTTGTGATGTCTATCAGGTCATAATATGATAGTAAGAGGAGGCATACAGGCTGGCGAAATTATCAACGCTCACTTGCTTAACAGCATCCGCAGACTTTCCTGCTTCAACCCAAGCTTTGAAACCACCTTTTAAGTAACCAAGAGCGTTGTCGTAACCAACCCTTGCCAGCCTGATAACCACCTCTTTTTTTCTACCTTCGTCTGCCACAAATACGATAGGCGTAATTAGGTCTTTTCAGTACTTATGCAAATGTAGGCAGGTACTTTTTTGCTGTCAGTAACTTTAGTCACAATGAAATGTGACGTTTATCAGATATGCTGTCACCGGTAGCTATATATCGTTTGCCGGCTTCACCGTTCCTGTTTACCAATAATTAACCATCTGACTCACTTGCATCTCTCGTCCTGCAACACCTACCTTTACATTTACAATTGCTGCATAATGACTTCCCGTGATGTTTTTCGAAAATATTTGGCCCAGACTTCTACTGATCCGCTGCTGATAGAAGTGGAGAAAGCAGACGGAATTTATATTTATAGTCCGGATGGTAAAAAATATATGGATCTGCTATCAGGAATTGCCGTAACCAACGCAGGTCACCGGCATCCGAAAGTAATAAAAGCCATCAAAAACCAGGTTGACAGACATCTTCATGTAATGGCATACGGAGAATTTATTCAGGAACCTGTGAACAGGTTTGCAGTAAACTTAACATCACACCTGCCCGACAAACTTAATTCGATATATTTTGTAAACTCCGGTACCGAGGCCAATGAAGGAGCAGTAAAGCTGGCAAAACGGCATACCGGCAGAACAGAGCTAGTGTCATTTTACAATTCTTACCATGGTAACACACATGGGAGTCTCAGTATTTCCGGAAATGAAGAAAAAAAGTATGCTTTCCGTCCACTCTTACCAGGTATCCGGTTTATCCATTTTAATCAGGTTAATGAGCTTTCGGAGATATCATGGAAGACCGCATGTGTAATCGTTGAACCAGTCCAGGGTGATGCAGGTGTGATACTTCCTGAAAATAATTTTCTTAAAAAACTAAGAAAGCGATGCGACGATACCGGAACGCTTCTGATCTTTGACGAAGTGCAGACAGGCTTTGACCGTACCGGAAAATTATTTGCATTCGAACATTTTGGGGTAATACCGGACATTATCACACTGGCGAAAGGACTGGGTGGCGGGCTGCCGCTTGGCGCTTTTATATCCGGCCGTGAAATCATGCAAAAACTCTCGCATGATCCGATGCTTGGACACATTACTACATTTGGTGGTAATCCGGTATGTTGTGCAGCGGGTAATGCGGCGCTGGAAGTTATTGCCGAACCCGAAATCCTAAACAATATTGAAGCAAAAGGTGAGTTATTTAAAAAATTGCTGCAGAATGACAAGGTTGTTGAAATCAGGCAGATTGGTTTAATGATGGCCGTCGAATTCGAATCGGAAGAAATCGTGCAAAGAATTGTACATGGATGTATTGAAAAGGGGGTAATTACCTTTTACTTTTTATCAAACCGCAGGAGTTTACGCATTGCCCCTCCCCTGACGATTACATTCGATGAGATCAGGAAGGCTTGCAGTATTATTCAGGAGGTTTCTGATAAAATGTAATGCTTCGCTGACATCTTCAAATCAAATTTAAACCCAAAACCACAAAAGTATCTTGCTGGTTACAGGGAGGATAGCCCAAAACTGGTCTAAGCCTTCGCTCAGATCAGATCAGTTTCTGTTTTCCACACATTTTATACGATCCAC
>QIDJ01000093.1 GCA_003228395.1 Flammeovirgaceae bacterium | reverse complement strand
CATATGCCATAGACTGTAAATAATACACACACGCAATTTTAATATATGATTCAGATTATACCCTCCATATTGATCCATAACGGAAAAGTTGTAAGACTTAAGCAACGTGATTATTCGCAGGAAACTGTTTACGATAAAAGCCCTGTGGACCTTGCCTGGGAATATGAGGATCATGGGATCGAAGTGGTGCATCTTGTTGACCTTGACGGAGCCAAAAGAGGGGCGCCTATAAATTATCATGTACTGGAAGCCATTGCCGGCCATACGAAATTAAAAGTTGATTTTACCGGAGGCATTACTACTGACGGGGACATCAGTAAAGCGTACGAATATGGCGCCAGTTATATAACTGCTGCCTCTGTGGCTGCTTACCGGCCCGATTTGTTTGCTTCATGGATCATTTCATATGGCCGCGAAAAAATGACCCTGGGGGCTGATGCACTGGAAGGTAAAATTGCCATTAAAGGATGGATTAAAAAAACACAAATCGATCTGTTTGAACATATCGGTTATTTCTATAATCGCGGACTGAAATATGTAAAAACCACTGACATTGCCCGAAACGGATTGCTGGAAGGTCCGTCATTTGATCTGTATAAGGAAATAATGGTGAAATTTCCGGGAATACAGGTGCTTGCATGCGGAGGGGTCAGAAGCTGCGACGATATTGATGAGCTTAATAAAATGGGTGTTTTTGCCGTAATTATAGGCAAGGCATTATATGAGGGAAAAATCACGCTCGATGAAATAAATAAATTCTGTGTGAATCAGGATTAAATTTTACCTTCCAACAGTAGCTCTGCGCACCGTTACGTTCGAAGGGTGCACGTCCAGACTGCCTTTTCAGCATGATTCACTATATCTTCGGCAAGGCTGCCGCTGAAAATATGCGCTATTCCGTGCCGGCTGTGCGTAGCCATCGCGATAAGGTCAGCTCCTGATTTTTCGGCATAATTCATTATTCCCGATTCGGCCGAAACGCTTTTGACAACATGAACTGAAAAGTCAGTCAATCCGTATTTTTTCCCTGTTATTTCCATTTCATTCTTCACTTTCTGCTCATTTTCGATAATATGCAGGGTATTTACCCATAGTAATGACAAATGCGTTTCTGTAAGATTCTGAAAATCACGGATGGCTTCAATCACCCTTCCTTCATCATCCATCATATTCATCGCAAAAACGATGTTGCTGAGTTTATTCAGGTCGAGAGGTACGGGAATGGCAATAACGGGGCATTTTGAAAAACGGACAACCTTTTCTGTGTTTGACCCAACCAGCAATTCTTTCAGGCCGCTGCTTCCTTTCGTCCCCATAACAATCAGATCCGCAGAGTGGCTGGCAATATGCTCCGATATATTTTCATACGGTTTGCCAATATATACCTTCGGAATGACGACTACATCCTTACTGCTTTCCCCGCCGGCGAAAGATTCCAGCTTGGCCTTAACCACCTTCCGCAGCTCAGCAAAATATACCTCATCCATATCGTCCACATATACCATTCCCATAGTCGTGAAAGATTGTGCTGTGGGCGCTTCTATTACATGCAATAAATGAATTTCGGAGCCGGTTTTAGTAGCCAGTTGTACAGCAAAATTTATTGCATACCTGGAATATTCGGAAAAATCAACAGGAACAAGAATGCGCTTCATAGTGAAGTTGCAATTTTTCTCATGTAAACAGGCTCAAGTATGAAGTATATCCGTTTCAAAGAAAACCTTACTCCCTTAGGACCATAAGTGGTAATTCCGTATTCAGAACCACTTTTTTTGTCACACTGGAGGTAAATACTTTTTCATATAAATTATGATCTCTTTTTAATAAGACCAATAAATCCGTTGAATTTTTACGGATATGGTCGAGTATCCCTTCCGGCACACTTTCGTTCCGTATAAAGCTGTACGTATGATCCAGGTCATTGAGGTAATTATCAATAAGGTATGGGTAGTCGTCCTGATCTTCGTCTGAGATCACAGCTTTGTTATTTATATTTAAAATTTCCAGATGGGAATTAAATCGCCTGATAAACTCTACCAGCAGGCTAAACTTTGAAAACGATTTAACTTCCTTAAAATCATAGGCAAATGTTATCTGATCGAGGCCGCTATAGATGGCTTTGGGTGGCACAACCATTACGGGGCAACTGACTTTACTGATTATCTTAAGCGTAGTACTGCCAAAAACCCCTCCCCAGGACCCTTCCCCGGACGTACCCATAATAACCAAATCGACTTCATTGGTATTTATTGCTGACAGTATGGCATCGGCCGCAAATCCAACATCGGATTCGAATTTATAATTAAGTTCACATTCGATTAATATTTCTTTCTTTAGTTTTTCGAACTTTTTTTCGGTCGCCTTATCCCACTGTTCTTTAACCGAAAAAGGACTTTGGTTCGCCGTTTTCAATGTTTGCAGGAGCCGGTAGGCGTGCAGCACAATAATTTTTGCCTTAATATCACATGCCAATTTTACGGCAAAGCGTACTGCTGCTTCTGAGTTTTTAGAAAAGTCAGTAGGTATAAGAATTACCCTTTCCCTCATGGTTTTTCGTCATTTGTGACAACATTAATCATTCCCTGTTTATGGTATTAGGGTTAAAAAACTTAAGATAAATTCAAAAGTCAGGATAAAAGTAAATTTTTGTACATCGTTTAGTGCTGATATTTGTCATCTATTCTAATGAATTTTATCAAATAGCTTCTTTGCATTAGATTTGCAGTTAATAGATGAGATACATGGCACTGGATAAAGGAAATACTTTTCAAACCATATTTGAATCCGCACTCGAGGGGGTGATTGTATCAGATAAGAACGG
>QIDJ01000263.1 GCA_003228395.1 Flammeovirgaceae bacterium | reverse complement strand
GTGACGGAGGTAGTGCTTACAGTAAAAAAATATGGTTTTAATGCACCTATGGATATTCGAATTGCAAGAGAAAAAATAACCATTGAAAATGTACCTTTTTACGGCCTTCTGAAAGGCAATGTTGGCTACATCAAACTTAATGAATTTACACAGCATGCTTCCAGAAATGTAAAGAATGCCGTCAACGATCTTAAAAAACAAGGTGCACAGGGTATTATTCTTGATCTGCGGGGAAATCCGGGCGGCCTCCTGGTTGAAGCAGTTAACATTTCGAATATCTTTCTTCCCAAAGGATCGGCTATTGTAAGCACCAAAGGGAAAATTGAAGAAAATAATACCGATTACCGTGCTATGTTTGACCCTGTGGATACCAAAATCCCACTTGCAATACTGATCAACAGCGGCAGCGCATCCGCATCAGAAATTGTGGCCGGCGTAATGCAGGATTATGACCGTGGTTTTCTTGTGGGTCAGAAATCTTATGGAAAAGGGCTGGTACAAACTACCCGCCGGCTGAGCTATAATGCCCAACTCAAGGTAACCACCGCAAAATATTATGTACCAAGCGGCAGATGTATTCAGGCGCTGGATTATACCCACCGAAGACCTGACGGAAGCATTGGAAATGTACCCGATTCACTCATCACCGCTTTTAAGACCAGAAATGGCCGCACTGTATTCGATGGAGGTGGAATAGACCCGGATATTGAAATTGAAGAACATCATTTACCACCGGTTGTACACGCGCTTACAACGCATGGATTTATTTTCCAATACGCTACAATATTTCATCATGAACATGAAAAAATAGCGGAACCCATGCAATTTCATTTGTCAGATGAGACATACGAAATGTTTGTAAAATGGCTGAATAATCAGGGTTTTACGTTCAAAACCAATGCTGAAGAAGAACTTTTAAACCTGAAATCATACAGCCGGAAAGAAGGAAACTGGAAAGTGATCGAACAAGCGTATAAGCAATTACAGGACGAAATTCAAAAACAAAAAAAATCTGACATTTACAGGTTTAAAGAAGATATTATCAGGCTTCTGGAAAAAGAAATCGTTTCAAGATATTACCTGGAGCACGGAGCGATCGAAGCCGGATTTGATGAAGATCCGTTCATACAAAAAACCATAGATATTATCTCCAGCCCTGAAAAATATGCTCGTGTACTGGAGTGATCCGGTATTCAGCATGCTTTCTCCATGATTTTACCTAATCGCAAACCTATCAAGCGGCTTGTAATGGTAGCAGTAGCATGTTTGTTATTTATCTCAGAAACAGCATCTCCCTGTATTTCACAAGCGGCCAGTCATCGTCATCAATTTGTAGCTCAAGCTTATCTACGGCATACCTTATTTTCTCAAAGTATTTCTCTTTTATATCATTGCAATATGCCGCTGCTTTCTTTGCACTGTCTTCCATTTTATTAATTCTTTTTCGCTCTTCCGTCATCTTATACACCTCAGTAGAGATAATTTTAATCAGTTTCGATAATGATTCAATTGATTTCTTAACTTCTGAATTATCCAACTCCAGTTCTTTCAACCCCAGCGCATTTTTAATTAATGCATTCTGGTATTTGGAAGCTGTTGGTATAATATGGTTCAATACCAGATCCGCTATAACTCTCGATTCAATCTGAATTTTTAAGATGTAATTTTCCAGCTTTATTTCCTGACGTGCATCAATTTCACGATCGGACAAAACGCCGTATTTACCAAATAGTGTACGGGCTTTCGGAGTTAGGTATGCCGAAAGCGCCTCAGGTGTGCTTTTTACATTGGACAATCCCCTTTTCTTAGCTTCTATTGTCCATGCTTCGGAATAGTTGTCACCCTCGAAACGAACCACTTTTGATTCTTTAATATACTGTCTCAGCACATTGGCAATGGCCACTTTCTTTTCCTTCCCTTTTTCGATCTGAGTATCAACCGATTCCTTAAATTTGGTGAGTTGGTCAGCAACAATGAGATTCAATACGGTCATTGGTGCAGCAACATTCTCAGACCCTCCCACAGCCCTGAACTCAAATTTGTTTCCTGTAAATGCAAAGGGCGAAGTTCTGTTTCTGTCGGTGTTATCCAGTATGATTTCAGGAATTTTATCAATTCCGAGTTTCATATACATGTTTTCGCCTTTGTCAAGACGTATGTTGCCGCTTTTTTCCATTTCGTCGAGTACTGTGGTAAGCTCAGAACCAATAAATACCGACATAATTGCAGGAGGGGCTTCGTTGGCGCCAAGCCGGTGATCGTTACCTGCTGATGCAATGGAAGCGCGTAAAAGGTCATTAAATTCATGTACAGCTTTGATGGTGCAAATCAAAAACACAAGGAATTGCAGGTTCTCCCGGGCTGAGCTGCTGGGCTGAAACAGGTTTACTCCGGTATTGGTTATCAGCGACCAGTTATTATGCTTCCCGTTTCCGTTTAATCCTGCAAAGGGTTTTTCATGGAACAAAACTTTCAGGTTGTGCCTTGCAGATACCCTTTTCATAATGTCCATTAGCAGTTGACCATGGTCAGTAGCCACATTTATATCTTCAAAAAGCGGGGCGATTTCAAACTGACTTGGCGCCACCTCATTATGCCTTGTGCTTACGGGAATACCAAGTTTTAACGCCTCTATCTCAAAATCTTTAATATAATTATAAACCCTGCTGGGTATAGCGCCGAAATAATGATCATCAAGCTGCTGGCCACGAGCAGGGTTATGCCCGAAAACAGTCCGGCCTGTCATCACCAGATCGGGGCGGGCATTAAATAACGCGCGATCAACCACAAAGTATTCCTGCTCACACCCCAATGAGGCATTT
>QIDJ01000054.1 GCA_003228395.1 Flammeovirgaceae bacterium | reverse complement strand
GAGATAAATCCGTTCCTGACTCAACGCACCCCTTTACCGTTAAAGAAGAAAACGGTGTCGGGCAATATTTGGCATTTCCTTCTTCCACTTGATCGAGGCAATATTTGAGGTGGTCAATTTGATGCCCCATTTCGGCGGCCACTTCTGCCATCAAATCTTCCATATTGCCGATTGCCTCCAGTTTTCGGCGATTTTTTCTTTTATTTCCTTTCTCCCAGGGCATTTTTTTGTTGAGGCGTTTCCCTTCTCCCAGAATCAATTCTAAAATAATGGGTAAATTGAAAAGAGCGGCATCCGAAGAAGTAAAGCTTTCACCCGGCAATGCCGGTTCAACACACCCCACCGTGCCATAATTCCAAACTCGATCCAGCGGATACCCGCGCTTTTTCATGGCCGGCATGATCACATCATCATTATAAAGCGAAGGGGAACCTCCTCCTCGGGCAATCACTCTCATGGTGGCTTGCACAAATTCCGGATCCGATTTTTTACTAATTCGTGTGTGCCAATTGGGCTGCCGCGTTTTAAACTGATCAATCACGTCCAAAAACATGAATGTAAGCTCATTGCTCGCATCTTCCTCATGTTCATCGACGCCTCCAATCGTTAAGGCCTGTCCCACGGGAAGCCCGCCAAACAGTTCCGTAATCCTGCTGGAAAACAAAGGTATGACTTCAGAAAGTTTTAGACAAAAAGCGCAGAGCAGGTTCTTGATCTCATCTTCATCTAACCTTCCTTCTTCTTTTTCTTTCAGGTAAAGAGGATATAAGTATTGGTCCATTCTGCCCAAACTGATTCCCTGATCCAGAGATTCAATTTGAATAATCATTTGGAAGAACCAGATCATCTGCAATGCTTCTTGTAAATCAGTGGCCGGATTTCGGGGAATATTGGTTAATACCGCCACCAAATCTTTGCGCCCAAGAGTTGCAGCCAGTTCACAATAACGATCTGCAAAATTTTCCGCCGCATCCAGAGCAATCAGGTTTGCCTGTAATGAATCCATATTGTTCTGGCTCAATCCGCCTCTGCTCAACCTGTCCTCAACTCTTTTGCGTAACCCCCGGGTTCCCTGTTGAATCACATCTTCATAATCAGGCAGAAAATGAGCAATCCCTCCTGCTTCATTAATGATAAAAAAGTTGGCGTTCAATTGCTCCAACACATATTTGATTCCAGGCAGTAAAGAAAAAGATTTAGCGGCCACATTCCGAAAAAGCCAGTAAGGCATTACTTTTCGGGCTAACGTTTTTTTTGCTTTTGGATCAACATAAAGAGGATTCGTCGGCCGGGTTTCAAACTTGTTGAGATCTTCTAACATGAAATTACCGGCAAATTCTACGTGGCAGATCGCCCCAATACGATGCTCCGTATGGGCGCCTACAATGATTTCATTGTCATAAATTTTAATAGTCCGGCGACGTAGATGGTAGGCAAGAGTTTGGGCGCGACGAATGGCGACAGAAGCGTATTTAGACGCTTCTTTTTTACCGAATTCCGTATAATGAATCGCTCTTTCGGCGCCCAACGAAGGCGTACTCGAATTATGATCGTCAAGCAGCTGCAATACTCTCTCAGAAGGCGACCATTGTGACGATTCCCCACTATG
Source organism: Flammeovirgaceae bacterium (assembly GCA_003228395.1). Classification (GTDB taxonomy): domain Bacteria; phylum Bacteroidota; class Bacteroidia; order Cytophagales; family Cyclobacteriaceae; genus SZUA-230. Next base: position 1,218 of record QIDJ01000054.1, on the reverse strand, counting down.
AACCTCTGCAATCCCCACAGTGGGATTGTTTACCTTTTCCCTTATCTTCCTCATTTTTTTCTGCCTCCTAATTATTATTTTTTACGGCTGCAACTATACGCAGAATCTGTTGAATGTCAGCAGTAAAACCAACTATATCTACCTTGGCGGCATCAACTTCTTGGTTATTATCGGCCGCATCAATTGTCAAGCCCAGATCATCATATGCAGCTTGTCGTTCAATACCCATGGCAATAACATTTCCGCCTGCCTCACCTGTCCCGGAATCTACGATATACCAGCCATATTTTTGCGCTGCTCTTGCTATAAAAACCCTTGAGGCGTATTCCAGCTTATTGAGCTAAGATCAACATTGTGTGGAATAGCAAGCAAAGTTCCCATAGTATAAGATGGATTAGCGCCCAGGTATCCGTATGTTGATGATGCAAATCCATCACCTGTAGCCGCCGGCCAGACATAATGGACATCCTTTGAGTATCGTCTGCTGCTGAGAGCGACGGCCATGGCATGATTTATGCCCGAGCCTTCCTTTTGCAAAAATCCCAACTCTCCCAAACGAATCAGTCCACCCAGGGCAGGAAGGCGCGAACCACGGGATCCCAAAAGACCATCTCCATTAACAAGATCAATGTTATGCAGGTTACTGCCATCATAGAATGTTAGAAAATCAGACCCCGGTCTACGCCAGGCGCCTGTTCCTTCATCTGCAAGCCCTGTTGCCGGATCGATGATTACGTAGTTAGCATTTCCATTATCCGGATATCGTAAGTCAGTTCCCGTATCGGGCGCTACTCTACGTTGGAATAATGTCTGGCCGCGGGGGTTTGATCGTTCAGGGTAATTCCATCCTTTGTTAAGACGAAAATTGACGGCCGGTTGTGATGGATCTACATAATAGACGCCCACGAGATCAGGATAAATCATAGCTGGAGCCTGCGCCGGATCCCCCCAAATTGCATCCTGCACATCTGCATACTCGGCATCAGCAGGAATCTTACGATTCCATATTGAAGACGCAGAAAAGGGGCGAGAAAAACTATTTTCGGGCTTGGGATCTGCTGCAGTTGGTCCTGAATCACAACCAATCAGTAGTATTATTAAACCAAATAAAAATATATTTTTGTCCATAAAAAAGTGCTGTTTCCCCATCCTCCTGCTATTCGCAATACAACAGGAAAGCGTTTTTGTGGATATTTTGAAAACTGAGGTCTGATGGTT
>QIDJ01000370.1 GCA_003228395.1 Flammeovirgaceae bacterium | reverse complement strand
CCGTTTTCATACTGCCTTTCGCTGAAAACACGCTGCGAATTCATGGCGCTTTCGGGATCGAGGAGTGCATAAGCAGTCATAGTGAGGCTCTCATGAAAAACCTGGCCGCCATGCCCCCAGCCCCAGGTCGGTTCGCGCGAAAATACATAGTAGTTGTATGCACTTTTTGCTTCCGGCGGGTAAAACACCTGCCTCATCATGTTAAAAGAACTAAGATACAGGTACTCCAGGTCAGGATTTTCAAAAGCAGGAACCGTAACTTGTGAAAATAACTGCTCATTTTGTTCAAGATAACTATTCAGGTTTTCATTCATAGCAGTCTTCGCTTCGTTGATCAACTCCGATTCCGCCGCCGTTTTTCTCCCCACTGTACGAACCAACCTTAGTTTTTCTGATTGTCCCGGCTCAATACGCACCGTGTTTTTCATAGCGATAATCTTAGAAAACGCATTAATGTCCGGATACGAGGTCGCTTTTTTCATGTAATCGTCAAATTCAGATATTCCGATGGTAGTGACTTCTCTTGTGTGCATCCCCAATACTCCTGATTCGTTATCGATTACACAAATTACATACCCATACAATTTACTTTCTTCTAATCCGGCGTCCGTAAATTCTGTGTCCGATACCTTCCCTATCAATGTATATACGCCTTCGTCAGGGTACATTCTCCTGTAAACTCCAAAAATTCGTTTTCCGGCTTCCGGTTCCCACGTAAGATGTGCGCTACTTCCCTTCTTTGATATTTTCAAATTTGAGGGAACGGGAAGCCCTGTGTGCTTTTTCAAATCAACATCCCTGCGAATGCTTTTTTGCGCCGGAAAATTATCAATGACTATCTCAGAAAATCCTGACCGGTCTTCCGGTTCATTATACATTTCAAAATAGTAAACATCACCGTTTACAACAACGCCTAGGTTACCCAGTTCAACCCTGAAATAGCCATCCCGGTTTATGCTTCCCTGCATATCCTGCCATACCGGGCTGTTTTCGGTAATGATCCGGGAAAAATCCTGCTCTTTGACAACCTGCAATCTCGTTTCCGGTGACAAAGCCATATTTCGCTCACCATTTTCAAATTTTGAACGGCCCGTGACCTGGAACTCCCTTTCTTTTTCCGGAAACACATAAAAAGGGATTACGGGCGATTCACCTGATATGGAATTAAAAGCAACCATTTCACCGGCTCTTCCGGATAGCATCAGAATGTTTTTTATTGAATCGGCATAAGGAATATTGTGGCCGGTGGTCCATGAATCGGGATACTCCTGGTGGGTAAAATAAAAAGTGGAGTCATCTATTATTTTCACATCATCAAATGCCCGGTAATCGTTGCGCATAAACAGCACCACATCAAATTCCATTGGTTTCGTATGGTCATTTTCAAACGATACATCCATCACTGCTGTGTGCGAACTTTTCACAAGAAATGTTACATACACCTCCAATCCTTCCACTGGAAAGTAGTGGTAACGTACCATATCCGGATAGGAAACCGTGATTTCGGGAGCTTGATACATGTCTTCAAGCCTGTATCGCCATTGGCCATCGATCACAAAACCGATACAGATATCGCCTCCGGTATCAGTAGTAAAATCAATGCCTTCCCGGGAATTATAAAAGTGAAATTCATACGCTTCATCCAGCACAAATTCCGATCGCTCCATGGCCGCCGCATAGGTGGTGTAGAGGGGCGTTCCCGCTCCGGCATGTAGGTTTGAAAGAAGGAAGCCATCCTGTTCCGGAGCCGTACAGCCCGAAAGGAAAATCACAAAGATTAGAAGGAGGCGGTAGATTGTTTTTTTTGGGGATTGCATATCCGAAATCACATGTTTCCGGGAAAATTAAACGCTACTAATAAAAGAGTGTTTATAAAGACAAGTATAAATGGCTTTTATTATTCTTATTTGAACGGGTTATCTTCGTATTTTGTAAACCCAAATACTTCAATAGTTTTTTCCCTATCACTAATTTTATAAACGATAATATATCCTTTATAGATTAAATCACGAATATCTTCTCTGTCAAAGAATAATGATTTTCTGTTTTTGAAAGGCATTTGAGGAATTTCCTTAATCCTTTTAATTATTTCTGATTTGAATTTCCGGGCAGCGGAAGGTTTGTCTTTGGCAATAAATTTAACCTGATTATTCAACTTGTCTTTGAATGATTTTGATATTTTAAGTTTCATAGTTCTGGATTGTGGTTTCTAATTCACTATCCAGTTGATCAATACTTGTAAACTCGGCAGTTCCATTTTCAATTTTTTCAAGCTCTTTATTTAAATATTCCTGTATAGAAAGAAATTCATTGGTTTCTCTTATTACCTGAATTTCTTCTTTATTGAAACGCCTAAGAAACCACATTAAATGCTTATAAATTTTATCATCAACTCTCAGTCGAATAGTTTGCATAATTTCCTTGTTTTAACAAAGATACATTTTTAAAAATTTTTTCATTGATAATCTGTCTTTTACCTACCCCAAACCCTCTCTGCCTATAGGCTGGCAGTGTCAGGAGGGGATTTAACCGGACGCTATTAATCCGAAATATAGAAAATTCCCGGATTCTATTATCATTGTAAAACATTAATTCATTTTGCATGCCCATTACGCCCAAATTACGAACGTTCGACATCGCCATGATCGTCGTGAGCCTCGTAATTGGCGTGGGTATTTTCCGGACTCCTGCCATCGTAGCGGGCGCCGCCGCCCATCCCCTTCTTTTTTTCCTGGCCTGGATCCTTGGTGGTCTTGTAAGTATTTGCGGGGCGCTTACTTATGCCGAAATCGGCTCACGGTACCATGTACCAGGTGGTTTTTATAAG
>QIDJ01000185.1 GCA_003228395.1 Flammeovirgaceae bacterium | reverse complement strand
AATTTTTATACATTGCAGTTATTAAGGTAATTACATTTGGTGAGATCATGTTGCGCCTGGCAACACCGGGCTACCTGCGGTTTTCGCAGACGCACAATTTTGAAGCTACCTTCGGAGGAGGTGAAGCCAATGTAGCCGTTTCGCTGGCAAACTACGGCATAAATGTGCATTTTGTGACCCGGCTGCCTGAAAATGATATTGGCAATATGGCGGAGTCAGTGTTACACAGCCATTCAGTGAATACGGATGACATTGTAAGAGGAGGCGACCGGGTGGGGATATATTTTCTGGAAACCGGAGCAGTGAGCAGAGGCAGCAAAGTGATATATGACCGGAGTAATTCCGCCTTTGCCGAAATTCAACCGGGTATGATTGACTGGGACACCGTGTTTGAGGGGGCAGACTGGTTTCACTGGACGGGCATCACACCGGCCGTGTCGGAAGGGGCAGCGAATGTATGCAAGGAAGCCATTAGTAAAGCGAATGAAAAAGGTATAACCGTTTCCACGGATTTGAATTACCGGAAAAACCTGTGGAAATGGGGTAAAGAAGCATCGGAAATCATGCCTGGCATGGTGGAAGGGTGCGATATCATACTGGGCAACGAGGAAGACGCCGAAAAAGTGTTCGGAATTCACCCTGAAGGTGTGGACGTGACCGGGGGAGAGGTGGAAGGGAAGGCATATCAAACGGTAGCAAGTGAGTTGATGACCCGTGTTCTTCGTACTAAAAAGGTGATAATCACCCTGCGGGGGTCTGTGAGCGCCAGCCATAACACCTGGTCGGGGGTGTTGTGGGATGGAAATACGTTGTATCAGGCGCCGGTATATCAGATCACCCACATAGTGGACCGGGTAGGCGGGGGCGACGCCTTTATGGGCGGCCTCATTTACGGGTTTCATGCCTTTCCCGGTGATGATCAGAAGGCGCTGAACTTTGCGGTGGCGGCATCGTGCCTGAAACATACCATCAAAGGCGATTTTAACCTCGTAACTGTTGCGGAAGCAGAAAAACTGATGCGTGGAGATACCTCCGGCCGGGTAGTGAGATAAATAATTTATACTATAATATGGCACGATTTTCAAGAATTGAAGTGGTAACCCGTATGAAGGAAACAGGAATCGTACCTGTTTTTTATCATGGAGATGTTGATGTATGTAAAAAAGTGGTGGAGGCGTGTTACGGGGGTGGAATACGGGTGTTTGAGTTTACCAACCGGAGTGATTTTGCCCACGAAGTTTTCAGTGAATTAAATAAATATACAATCGCCACGTTTCCCGATATGATCATGGGCACGGGTACGGTGATGGATGCACCCACGGCGGTATTGTATATGCAACTTGGCACCAACTTTATTGTATCGCCAATAATCGATGCCGAAATGGCCCGGGTATGCAACCGGCGCAAGATCAGCTGGACGCCCGGGTGCGGTACGGTTACTGAGATTTCCAGGGCAGAAGAGCTAGGGGCAGAGGTAGTGAAGATATTTCCCGGGACCCAGGTAGGCGGTCCGGAATTTGTAAAAGCCGTGCGGGGCCCGCTGCCGTGGACCAGCATCATGCCTACCGGAGGGGTAAAGCTTGCAGAAGACAATTTGAGGGCGTGGTTTGAAGCCGGCGTACACTGCGTGGGCATGGGCTCGAAGCTTTTTACAAAAGATATCATTGAGTCCGGTGATTACGGATTGCTGGAAGATCGTGTGTCGCAGGCATTGGAGATTGTGAGGAGGATCAGGGGTGCAGATTGAAGGCCTGAAATTATTCTTTTTTTTCCGAAAAGGCGGGCCGGAAGCCTGAATAAAGTTGCTTTAAAAATAATGTTTCACGCAAAGCGCGCAAAAGGGCAAAGCCGCAAAGAATTTTTGTAGAATCCCTGTTCAAAAAAACGACCTGGCTTGAGGATTCGTATCATAATCCATAGTTATGTAACCGGTATCACATTTCCGGTCAAGTAAGGCATGTATTTTTGTAAGTTCAACAAAAACAAAAAAGATGAAAATTAATGATGCGATCAAAGCCATTGCCGGCGTTTTTATTGTTATTTCGCTCCTGCTGGGTCACTATGTAAACGAATACTGGCTGTTTTTTACCGCCTTTGTCGGGGTCAACCTGTTTCAGTCAAGCTTTACCAAATGGTGCCTGATGGAGAAAATTCTGGTAAAAGCAGGAGTGGGGGCTTCCGGCGAAAATTGTAACTGTTAGGCAGGCGTTGACAGACGAGCCTGAATAAATTTCCTTTGCTCATTCAAAGTAAAATACGAAATCATCAAACTCCGGTTTACCGCAGAACAGGCCAACTATGTAAAATCCCTTCCGTTGCATTCCTCCCAGGTTATCGAATCTGAAGATGACGCCTGCGCCGAGGTTGCATTGGCGCTCATACCCAATTTTGAATTTATGCAATGGTTGCTGGCGCTGGGCTCCTCTGTAAAAGTGATACATCCGGCATGGCTGGCAAAAGAAGTGGCTCATTTGCATAAAAAGGCATTTTTTCAGTATCATGTTCGTTAATTTACTGTTTCGGCCCCTCTCAGAGTCACTCACGCCACCCTCAGAGTCTTTTAAAAAGGACTCTGAGGAGCCGGTTTCTAATCAGAGTCCTGCTACGGCAGTGATTCTGAATGGGGATAAGTATTCATCAATGCCACAAAGTTGACACGCCACACCTGGTTTTATTCTCTGCAACTTGTCGGATTATACTAACCTGGTTCCTTCTTTATATGGTACCTGAGGAAGTATACAGGTATTTTCAAATCCTGGATTAAGTTCAAAGATGACTACAGTGGCGTAAGTTTAGTGTATTTTAAGAAAGGAGTAACTCTATAGATC
>QIDJ01000334.1 GCA_003228395.1 Flammeovirgaceae bacterium | reverse complement strand
CTAAAATACTATTCATCACAAGCGCACCGGCAAACAAGGTAAATGCAAGTTTTGTCATGATACTTATTATCAGCATTAGTGCTGAAAAAAAGATTCTGGCCTGCCGGTTGTATCTTAACTCCAGAAATTCCGGAATCGTAAAAATTTTATTCTTCATATAGTATGGAAAGAGGAATGCACAGGCAAATCCCAGTGTGATTGCGGTAGTTAGCTCAACAGAACCCGCTGACAACCCATAGCGATAAGAATCTCCTGAGAGCCCAACCAAATGCTCGGCCCCAATATTGGTAGCAAAAAGCGATGCACCAACAACAGGCCATTTTATAGATCTGCCTCCAAGAAAAAAATTAGAACTACTTTCTGCAGCTTTTTTACGATGGGCCATAAACAAGCCATAAGAAAGGCTCCCGATTATTACAATGCATAAAATTATCCAGTCAATACTTGTTAATGAGAGGCTCATATTATTTTAATGACAAGATTTTATCTATCCGTTTTATGCTTTGTATCATCGACCTGACCGTGTGGTAGTTGGTTTTCCATGAATTCCCCATATGGGTCCAGATCGGGTCGCCACGGCGTGAAATTAATGGATACCACTCACCAATACCCTTATTTATTACTTTGTCGAAAACAAAACGATGTACATTTTTGTATGCATCTCCGTATTTTTGGTCATCAAACATGATAATACCGTCAAGCAGCCCGATTAGAACCTCGGCTTGCTGCCAAAATTCCTTTTCCCGGTCGTAAACGCCTCCCGAATGAGGGCCTTCCACATAAACGCCTCCATATTCGTAGTCAATACCATTTTCTACGGTGTGGTCTAATATTGTTTTGAACAGTGAAGAATAGGAGATCGGGTCTATATTAAGTACTTCCAGTGCATGAATAAAAAGCCAAACAAATTCGACATTATGTCCATAACAAGTGTTGTCAGTAGCATTCCCTTTCATGCCTTCTTCAGAAAACCTGTCCCAACCCCAGATAATATCAAATTTAATTTGAGGGGCAACAGTCCAGTCTTTACAGAATTGCGGGATTCCTGTTTTATAAACCGGGTGGATGATATGGTTATTCAACAGGTCTATAACTTCGAGCAGTTTTCTGCGGTGTACATCTTCTCCCGTACATTCGTATAAAGTGGTAAAAGCTTCCATCAGGTGCATATGGACATCAAGTGTTTTACGGTCGCCCCCCTGGCTGCCCGGACCGCATAGCATCCAGTTGCGGTGAAACATTTCACGGTAACCACCGTACATTGTATCGCTGCCAAATTGTTGAATCAGGTTAAAAACTTTTCCTGCATATTCCTGCCCGCGGGGGTCGCCGGTTGCCAATGTATATTCGCTCAAGGAATAGATGGCAAAACTGTGCCCGTAAATTATTTTCTGATCAATTTTTACTTTTCCCTTCCTGTCGAGCATCCAGAAAAAGCCACCATATTCATGATCCCACATTTTGTTGATCATGAATTCGAAGCCATGTTTGGCAAGATCAGCTAAATCTCCATCGCCGTACCCTGCATGGTGTGCCGAAGAAAGGGTATAAAGGCAACGCGTCTGTGCGATCAGCGATTTTTCATCTTCGCCGGTATCATTTCCGTCTTTATCAAAATGAGTGATAAACCCGCCGTTAACATCGTCTTGCATACGAGTTAACCAAAATGGTAACAGTTCATTGACAAGGTGATTTTTTGCTTCCTCCCTAAGTAAAATAAAATCATCCGCATTCATACGCTAAACATTTTTATGTTCTTTGTTCTGTCGGACAGCCGTTTTATTTCAAGCCTGAATCTGCCAAATTCCGGATAAGGCATAGTTGATTAATCTTTAATGTTTAATAATTTCAACAATTCCGGCAATTGTGAGAAATCCGGGATAATTATATCGGCGCCGGCTTTTATCAGCCGGGTGCGTTTACTTTCATTCAAACCATATCTTTTTTGTTCGTTACTGGCAATGCCAATGGTAATTCCTCCACGTTTACGCGTTTCACGCATTTCAACGGGGCCATCGCCAAAGGCAGTTATTTGACCGGTTCCTGATTTGCCGATGGTATTTAAAATCCGGTCAAGGACAATTTTTTTAGCATCTTTATTTACATCTCCAACTGCACCATATATTCCACCATCGAATAAATGATCGTAACCTAAAATACGGGCTTCGTTTTTAACATCTCCCTCATCGGTACCACTGGCGAGGTAAAGTTTAATACCTGCTTTATGCAGTTTTTCCAGGAGCAAAACGGCATTCTTCAGCGTAAAATCTTCCGGTGAAAGCTCGCCACGTACGAGCTTTTTCTCACGCTCTTTTATCATTCGTGACAATTCTTCATTATAAATTTGCTTGTAGCCAAACTCATCCGGCATTTCATTTTCCGGAACAAAACCAAATTCCATAACCAGGTCAGCCAGACCTTTCATTTGCACCAGCGTTTGGATGCCGGTTGTTTTGTCAATAAAATCAGCAACACGTGTCAGGACTTTATGGTATAAGGCCTCATCCGCTTCCTGAAAATTGTTGCCCAGTACCGCTTTCATCATCATGGGCGCCATAATTTTTTCCCAGCCTTCCCTGAGTGTTGAAATGGTTCCGTCGTGGTCGAAAATGGCATAGCCGATATGTAGATTCTCAGTCCATTGGGTAATAACCTCAATTTCCGAACCTTTAATAAAATTTGCATGCCGGGTATCTTCAGCCAGTTCGGGGTAATATACGAAATCAGGATCTTTCCCGATTTGGAGAATTTCTTCAGGGCTGGCAGTTCCGGTTTGAAATAATTTCTGGACCGTTACACCGGCAACATACGTTCCGATTTCTGCCGCTGCTTCCATATCATAACCGGC
>QIDJ01000261.1 GCA_003228395.1 Flammeovirgaceae bacterium | reverse complement strand
AGGTATTCTCCTAGGCCTGGGCATGTTCATTGCCGGCGCTTTGTTATTTTACCCGGCAAGCATCACCGCGCAGTACGGCCATTTTCTAGCCGCCTTGTTCATACTCGCCGGCGGGTTATCCATCCTCGAGACCACGGCCAACCCGTATATACTGGCGCTGGGTCCGGAAGAAACAGCCACGCGAAGGTTGAACTTTGCGCAATCATTCAATCCCATAGGTTCAATTATTGGCGTTGCCCTGAGCAAGATTTTTATACTTTCCAGCCTTAATACGGCAGGCGCTTCGGCGAGGTCAACTATGTCGTCCGGTGCATTGAACAAAATCCAGTCCGAAGAACTGGCGGCCGTAATGGGCCCTTATGTAGGAGTGGCTATTTTGCTGATATTCCTCTGGATTACCATTGCCGTAGTGAGGATGCCCGCAGCTTCAGATGCCGGACATGAAATTGACCTGAAAGCGTCGCTGAAGAGGTTATTGAAGAATAAAAATTATGTTTTAGGCGTAGTAGCACAGTTTTTCTACGTTGGGGCACAGATAGGGGTTTGGTCATTTACCATCCGGTATGTCATGCAGGAATTAAATGTCAACGAAGAGCAGGCCTCCAATTACTATCTTGCTGCGTTGATTCTCTTCACAGTGTCGCGCTTTGTAAGCACGTTTCTGATGAAGTATATCTCTCCTGGTAAATTATTGGTAGGGGCTTCTTCATTAGCAGCCATTTGCACACTTTTAGTGGTATTAGGCCAGGGCGCTTCGGGGGTTTATGCCCTTGTAGCCATCTCCGGTTGCATGTCGCTGATGTTTCCAACTATATTCGGATTAGCGTCGAAAGGGCTGGCAGAGGATACCAAACTGGGAGGATCCGGGCTGATCATGGCTATTTTAGGCGGTGCGGTGCTCACGGCCATCCAGGGACAGGTTTCCGATATGACAGGAAGTATTAGCATGGCTTTTGTTGTTCCATTTATGTGTTTTGTTGTTGTAATTATTTTCGGGTTTGTTTCCAAAAACCCTGCAATGAATAATGAAAAGTAAACGCTATTGTTTTACCCTTGACCTCAAGGAAGATGCCGTAAGCATCGAGCAGTATAAAAAGTATCATCAGCAAATCTGGCCAGAGATCACAAAATCGATACACGCAGCAGGGATCACCGGTATGGAAATCTATTTATCGGGCAACCGGCTGTTTATGATCATGGAAACCGACGAATCATTTTCCTTTGAGCGTAAAACCCGAATGGATGCTGACAATCCAAAAGTAGTGGAATGGGAAATCCTGATGTCTGCATTTCAACAACCGGTGAAATGGGTAAAAAAGGGTGAAAAATGGACATTAATGAATAAAATATTTGACCTGAAAGAGAACGGATAAATTACCCATAATTGATTATGGTAAACAATTAAGTATTGCCAAGCGCTTCAGTGAAAATGACTATAATAATCCCCACCCATATTCCTGGTTTTGTTCGGGAGATGGGCAATTACGTGTGAAGCTATGGAGGTTTGCAATAACATGTATTGCCGCGGGCTTCAGCCCGCGGATTGTGGAACCGATTTAGCGGGTTTTGGCGGCATTTTTGCCCTTTGGAGAAGTTCTTAAGAAACATTCAAAGTACCTTTGTTTGTTGGCGAGAAGCAAAAATGGTGACAAAACCAAACCAGGGATTATAAATGAAATACAAAATTGTGAATAAGTGAAAATCGGGTTGTTTATACCATGCTACATTGACCAGTTCTATCCGGACGTGGGGGTTAACACCCTGCAACTGCTCGAAAGACTTGGGCTGGAGGTAAGATATCCTGAAAACCAGACCTGCTGCGGCCAGCCGGTAGCCAATGCGGGCTTCGAAAAGGAATCGATGAAGGCAGCCGTTCATTTTGCCGGGCAGTTTCAGGAATTTGATTACGTGGTATCTCCCTCCGGAAGTTGCGTGTATCATGTAAAGCATCATTATGATATTGTACCTGATTCGGATGCCATTGAAAAAGTACGTGCAAACACGTGGGAACTGAGCGATTTTCTCGTCAACGTGCTAAAAGTAACAGACGTAGGAGCAGTTTTTAAGCATAAGGTCGGCCTGCACCAAAGCTGTCATGGATTACGGGGCCTGCGGCTTGGGAAATCATCAGAACTGGTAGGTGATAATTATTCTTTTTGCACAGAACTGTTGAACCATGTGAAAGGACTTGAGCTTATGGATTTGATCCGCAGTGATGAATGTTGCGGATTCGGAGGCACATTTTCCGTAACTGAAGCCCCATTGTCCGTTAAAATGGGCGCTGACCGGATACAGGACCATCTTGACAATGGTGCTGAAGTGATCACAGCTACCGACATGTCGTGCCTGATGCACCTGGATGGCATCATCCGAAGGCGAAAATTACCCATCCGGATCATGCATATTGCTTCAATCCTTAACGCCACTGCGCCATGAGTCATCCTATACAGGCAGCAGTTTTCCTTAAAGATGAGGATCGTGTCAACTGGCATGACAAAGCCTTGTGGTTCGTTCGCGAAAAGCGTGATGTGGCTGTAAACATAGTTAAAGGTTGGGAAGAATTACGGGAGGTTGCCGCGTCCATCAAGGCCCATACACTGTCCAATCTTGATCGCTATTTGTTACAGTTTGAAGAAAATGCGCTAAAAAATGGCACCAGCGTGCATTGGGCAAAGGATGCAGCAGAACACAATGAAATTGTACTGAAAATACTTCAGGAAACCGGGGCGCAGAAGGTGGTAAAAAGCAAATCGATGCTTACCGAGGAATGTGGGTTGAATCCTTACCTGGAGGAAAATGGCATTGAGATCACCGATACTGACCTGGGAGAGCGAATCGTCCAACTGGCAAGTGAGCC
>QIDJ01000282.1 GCA_003228395.1 Flammeovirgaceae bacterium | reverse complement strand
GGCATGTCTTGATAAAAATACTTTAAAAGCACTTACCGGTTTGGCGCATGACCTGGGTATGGAAGTGCTCATTGAAGTGCATGACAAGCGTGAGATTTATGACGATTTGTTAGCGCTGGGTGATATCATCGGAATTAACAACAGGAATCTAACCACATTTGAGGTTAATATTGAAACCAGCCGGATTCTTGCAGAATTGATACCGGAAGATAAAACCCTGATTTCAGAAAGTGGCCTGCACGCACCTGAGCAACTTATTGACCTGAAGTCGCAGGGGTTTAACGGGTTCTTAATCGGTGAGCATTTTATGCGTATGCCAAATCCAGCAAAAGCATGTAAAAATTTTATTGATAAACTTGAAATGCTTAATAATGAGCATGACGAAAACGGAGTACATTCAGATAAGATATGAAAATTTTAAAAATCAAGGTCTGTGGCCTGAAAGACCCGGAAAACATTAAGGCGCTGATACGGTTAAAACCGGATTTTATGGGGTTTATCTTTTATCCGGAATCTCCGCGGTTTGTAGGAGACGATTTTCCTGAAGCAGTCATCCATACCATACCGGAAGATATATCCAGGGTTGGGGTCTTTGTAAATGAAAAAACAGAAAATATCCTGGCAATAGCCGGAAAGTACAAACTGGATTTTGTACAACTGCATGGCGATGAAACTCCTGCAACATGCCAAAAGTTAAGAGAAGAAGGGGTTGGCGTGATTAAAGCAATTCCGGTTGAAAAGGAAACGGATATCAATGCCGCTCAGTCATTTCATGGAGTATCCGATTACCTTTTATTTGACACCAAGGGAAGGTTTTACGGAGGAAATGGCGTTCCTTTCAACTGGGATATGCTTAAAACGAGCAGCCGGGATACACCGTTTTTTATCAGCGGAGGTATTGGCTTACAGGAAATCATACAAATACAAGCTGATACCATACTGCATCAAAGCAGTATGTTTGCCATTGATGTCAATTCAAGATTTGAAATAAGGCCTGGAGTTAAAGATAAAACCCTGGTTCAAACGGCGATAAACAGGGTGAGACAAAAATGAAAAAATTCGAAGTTGATCAAAACGGGTACTATGGAAGATTCGGTGGTGCCTATGTACCTGAAATGCTATTTGCAAATGTGGAAGAATTGCGTATCAGGTACCTCGATATATTGAATGATGCTTCATTTCAGGATGAATTCCATGACTTATTGAAACATTATGTGGGTCGCCCGACGCCGCTTTACTTTGCAGGAAGAATTTCGGATAAATATAATACCCGGATTTATTTAAAAAGGGAAGACCTGAATCATACCGGTGCGCATAAAATCAATAATACGATCGGTCAGATCATTCTTGCCGGACGGCTCGGCAAAAATAAGATTGTTGCTGAAACCGGCGCCGGCCAGCATGGTGTTGCCACAGCTACGGTATGTGCCCTAACAGGACTGGAATGTACGGTTTACATGGGCAAACTGGACATGGAAAGGCAGAAACCCAATGTAGAACGCATGAAGATACTTGGGGCCAGGGTGGTTCCGGCCCTGTCTGGTAACCAGACCTTGAAAGATGCAACCAATGAAGCCATGCGGCATTGGATCAATAATCCCGAAGATACCCATTATATAATCGGCTCGGTCGTGGGACCGCATCCATACCCGGATATGGTCGCGCGGTTTCAGTCGGTAATCAGTGAAGAAATGAAAACGCAACTGTTAGAACAGGAAAGCCGGGAGAACCCCGACTTTGTGATTGCATGTGTAGGAGGAGGCAGCAATGCGGCAGGGGCCTTTTATAACTACCTTGAATGTGAGGAAGTGACGCTGATTGGGGTGGAAGCGGCCGGGAAGGGGGTGAACTCAGGCCGGTCTGCAGCTACCATAGCCCTGGGCGTCGAAGGTGTGCTGCATGGAAGTAAATCCCTTATCATGCAAACAGATGACGGACAAATAGTCGAACCATATTCGATTTCTGCCGGGCTAGATTATCCAGGTATCGGGCCGTTACACGCATATTTGTCAGAAATAGGACGGGTTGAGTTTACCAATGTGACTGATAATGAAGCGCTTAATGCCGCTATGGAACTCGCGCAATCGGAAGGTATTATCCCGGCTTTGGAATCGGCACATGCACTGGCGATGTTGTCAAAACTCAGTTTCAAGAAATCAGATGTGGTAGTTGTGAATTTATCCGGGAGAGGAGATAAAGACATGGATGCATATGTCCGATTTATTAATGCTGAAAAATAATAAGAAAACAGTGAACCAACCTGAAGTAATAACGAACAAAATTGACGCGCTGTTTTACCGCAAAAAGGAACAGGTACTTTCCGTTTATTTTACTGCGGGGTATCCAAAAATTGATGATACGGCAGCGATTATCACTTACCTGGAGCGCTCCGGAGCAGACCTGATTGAAATCGGAATCCCTTTTTCCGATCCGGTAGCAGATGGCGATACAATTCAGAAAAGTAACCATGCAGCGTTAAAAAACGGGATGACAATCCGGTTGTTGTTTGAACAACTCCGGGATATCAGAAATCGGGTAGAGATACCGCTTATATTGATGAGTTATCTCAATCCTGTGTATCAGTATGGGGTAGAAAAGTTTTGCAAAAAATGCCATGAAATAGGTATCAATGGCCTGATAATCCCCGATTTACCTTTGTACGAGTATGAAACCAACTATAAAGCTGTATTTGACCGTTTTAACCTGAAATTTATCATGCTCGTAACTCCCCAAACGGCTACTGAACGGATCAGGAAAATTGATTCACTTACGGGTGGGTTTATTTACCTGGTATCGTCCGCATCCACCACCGGGTTAAAAGAAAAGATAAGCGCTGAGCAATTGCAGTATTTTAATAGAATACACAATCTAAAACTGAAT
>QIDJ01000170.1 GCA_003228395.1 Flammeovirgaceae bacterium | reverse complement strand
ACGGATACTATTTTGGTCTTTTCTGAGATCATATTACCGAGCTCATCCGTTTCCAGTTCGCCGTTCTCGGAAACGGGGATGATTCTGAGCACAGCGCCGGTTTCTTCGCAGATCATTTGCCAGGGAACAATATTGGAATGGTGTTCCATGCCGGTGATGATTATTTCATCGTTTTTCGCAAGAAATTTTTTGCCGTAGGTTGCTGCGATCAGGTTTATGCTTTCGGTAGTGCCCCGTGTAAAAATAATCTCTTCTTTCTCGGGCGCATTGATAAATTCCTGTATTGTGAGGCGGGTTTGTTCATATGCTTCAGTGGCTTTCTCGGCCAGTGAATGAATACCACGGTGTATGTTGGCATTGTATCCGGTGTAGTAATTGTGCAATGCTTCAATAACCGATACGGGTTTTTGTGTGGTGGCAGCGTTGTCGAAATAGGCAAAGGGATACCCATTAACCTCCTGATCGAGAACAGGAAACATGTTTCTGATTGCCTTGACATCAAAACGGGCGCTATGTTGAATTACGGGGTCTTCCACTTTACTATTCAGACATTATTTAATTTTTTAACAACCCACTGGTCAAGCATCGACCTTAATGTTTCGATGTGGATATGGTTTAGAATGTCACTTGCAAAGGCATGCAGCAGAATGGTTTTGGCCTGTACTTCATCCAATCCTCTCGAACGCATATAAAATACCTGCTCCTGGTCTAATTGGCCGGTAGTACAGCCATGCGAACACTTTACATCATCGGCCCAGATTTCCAATTGTGGTTTCGTATTGATAGTTGCATCATCCGAAAGCAAAATATTATTGTTCTGCTGGAATGCATTGGTTCGCTGCGCATCCGGCCTTACAAATATCTTACCATTAAATACACCGGTAGCTGAATTGGTCAGAATTCCTTTGTATAATTCATTACTCCGGGAATCCGGATATTTGTGGTCAACCACCGTATGATTGTCCACATGCATGCTACCTGTCAACAGGTAAAGTCCGAACAAGTGCGTTTCGCAGCCTCGTCCGTTTTGCGTAATATTCAGGTTGTTCCGTATGA
Organism: Flammeovirgaceae bacterium; assembly: GCA_003228395.1. Lineage (GTDB taxonomy): Bacteria > Bacteroidota > Bacteroidia > Cytophagales > Cyclobacteriaceae > SZUA-230. The sequence goes on along the minus strand of QIDJ01000170.1, from coordinate 1,833 downwards.
GTTTACCATCCAGGTCAACATTTACGGATGTAAATGTACTGCTGTTTTCCTGACAAACGGAGATATTACTCACCCGAAAGGCCTGATCATGTTCGAGGCCTGCCCGGATATACCTGACATTCGCTTTTTCGCCTATCCTGATATCAGTGACTGCATTGGTGAAAATGGTCGTCTTCCCATTTGCATAAAAAAACTCTGCTACGGTGACCTGGCTGTTTTCTTCAAACAAAAACAGGTTACGGGGCTGAACCACACGGTTGTCTGACGATCCATCGGTGATATGAATGATATAAACCGGATGTTGAATAACCTGGTTGCGTGCAACCTTTAAAACAACGCCATTATTAGTAAATGCCGTGTTCAGCAAGGCAAAACTATCGGGATTTGAGACACTTTCTCCGAGGTATTTTCCGACATCCTGATCGTCGAATGCATCGGTAAGTTCTCTGATATTCAGCTTATCTTCGGGGATACATGAACATAATTGTGGCTGATAATAGCCATTAACAAATACCAAAACGTTGGCTTTCAATCCTTTGGGTAAAAAAGCGCTAATATCAGGAAGCTTGTCTCCGGACTTGTTCAAATCAAAATCCGGAAAACCCGGTAAAGCCTTTTCGATGCGTTGCGTGAGCGGTGTGTACCGGTATTCTTCGTGCTTTCTGTCCGGAAATCCGGCCAGGACCAGCTTCTGAAACGCCTGCTTCCGTATCGAATGCCAGTCTGATTGGTTTTCACCGTTAAGTGACCGTTCAAACTGCGCGAAGTACGCTTCGACGTTTTGGAGCAAACCGGTTGTTTTTTGAATTGGTGTCATCCTGTCGCAGCGCTCATTTAAATGGATACACCGTCAACTTCTTCCCTGATCCAGTCGTAGCCTTTTTCCTCGAGTTCATACGCCAGTTCTTTGGTGCCGGATTTTACAATCCGCCCATTGTACAACACATGTACAAAATCAGGAACAATATAGTCAAGCAGACGCTGATAATGGGTAACTACAATGATGGAATTGACATCGGATTTGAGGTGATTCACTCCGTTGGCAACAATCTTTAATGCATCGATGTCCAGCCCCGAGTCGGTTTCGTCCAGGATGGCCAGTTTCGGTTCAAGCATAGCCATCTGAAAAATCTCGTTTCGCTTTTTTTCACCACCGGAAAACCCCTCATTAAGCGAGCGGTTTACAAGCGACTGGTCAATCTCCACGAGCTTCATCTTTTCTTTCATCAACCGGAGAAAAGATACGGCATCCAGTTTTTCCAGACCCCGATGTTCCCTGATGTTGTTTACGGAGGTTTTTAAAAAATTGGTCGTACTCACACCCGGAATTTCTACCGGGTACTGAAATGCCAGAAACAATCCCTTCCAGGCCCGTTCCTCGGGCGACAAATCAAGCAGGTCCTCATCGAGAAAGGTAACGGATCCTGAAGTAACTTCATATTCTTCTCTTCCGGCGAGTACGGAAGCCAGCGTGGACTTACCCGATCCGTTGGGTCCCATAATGGCATGTACTTCGCCCGCATTTATGTCAAGGTTTATGCCTCTTAGAATTTCCTTATCACCGATAGATGCTTTTAAGTTTATTATTTTTAACATGTGTGTTTTATCCAATTTTCAAACTTCAACAATGTATTAACCAACACTTCCTTCCAACGTAAGGGCGAGCAGTTTTTGTGCTTCTACGGCAAACTCCATCGGCAATTGCTTCAGCACTTCTTTGGCGTACCCGTTTACAATAAGCGCTACAGCGTCTTCGGTACTGATACCCCGCTGGTTGCAGTAAAACAACTGGTCTTCCCCGATTTTTGAAGTCGTGGCTTCATGTTCTACCTG
>QIDJ01000046.1 GCA_003228395.1 Flammeovirgaceae bacterium | reverse complement strand
CCGATGGCGCAGGTTATTTAAAAACGGGTAACTGGCAACTTTTTTTGCTTTCTGCAGACGGAGGAACGCCCCGGCAATTAACAAGCGGAGACTTTAATCACGGTGGAACTATTTCCTGGACACCCAACGGTAAGAATATTTTATTTTCTGCAAACCGACACGAAGGCGGAGAATATGATCCCAGGAATTCGGAAGTGTACAAACTCCATGTAGCCGATGGTTCTATCAATTCCCTTACCGACCGGCATGGACCGGATAACAGCCCGGTAATATCACCCGACGGGACGAAAATTGCCTATCTGGGCTTCGATGACCGGTATCAGGGCTACCAGGTCACCCGGTTATATGTAATGAATGCGGATGGATCAGGGCAAAAATTAGTGTCGGGTGATTTTGACCGCGGGGTTGGCGGCATTCACTGGGCTTCTGACAGCAAGGGATTGTATTTTCAATACACCGATCAGGGGATGGGTAAAATGGCGTATATGTCATTAACCGGAAAGGTAAAAGACCTAACAGGTAACGTGGGGGGTCTTTCGTTAGGCAGGCCATACAGCGCCGGCAGCTTTACGGTAGCATCGAATGGAAAGTATGCATTTACGCATGGTGAACCCAATCATCCTTCCGATCTGGCGTCGGGCAGTGAAAAGAGCAGCGCCCGGCGGCTAACCCGTTTAAACGACGACTTGTTTGATTATAAAAAACCAGGAAATGTAGAGGAAATCTGGTATGAGTCCTCCTTTGATGGTCGAAAAATACAGGGTTGGATATGCAAACCACCTGATTTTGACCCTTCAAAAAAGTATCCGCTCATACTTGAAATCCATGGAGGCCCGTTTGCGGCGTACGGCCCCTGGTTTACGGCTGAAATTCAGTTGTACGCTTCGGCAGGCTATGTGGTGCTATACACCAACCCGAGGGGTAGCACCAGCTATGGTGAAGAGTTTGGTAACCTGATTCATCATGCCTACCCGGGAAATGATTTTGACGACCTGATGTCAGGGGTGGATGCCGTAATTGAAAAAGGATATATCGATAGCGATAACCTGTTTGTAACAGGGGGCAGTGGCGGTGGTGTACTCACCGCCTGGATTGTGGGACATACCAACCGGTTCACGGCCGCGGTAGTTGCCAAACCCGTCATAAACTGGTACAGTTTTGTACTGTATGCCGATGGGCCGGCATTTTTTTATAAGTACTGGTTTCCGGGTTTACCGTGGGATAACGTAGAGCATTATATGCAGCGGTCTCCGATATCGTATGCAGGAAATGTGAAAACACCTACGAGGATTCTTACAGGCGAATCGGATTTGCGTACTCCCATTGCCGAAACTGAGCAGTTTTATGCCGCCCTGAAGTTAAGCAAAGTGGAATCAGCTATGGTACGCATTCCGGGGGCGTCGCACGGGATTGCCGCTAAACCCAGCAACCTGATCGCCAAAGTGGCCTATATTGTGGGCTGGTTTGAAAGATTCAGGCTAAAAGACGATAAAAAAGCGAAATAAAACAGGTTTTCATACATGAAAATGGTAATTACGTAAAATTTTTAAAAAGTTAAATTATGCGAATTTTTCGAAGTATTTTTCGGATCATCAACTATAAAACATTTATAGTGACGATTTTGGCTGTTGCATCCACATGGCTGTGTATGAGGTATAATGTGGTGGCTAATCTGCCGCTGACACTGGTAGGTATTGCCATTGTTTTTCCGGTAGTATTTTCCATCGACAGCGCCTACAAACGAAGGGAGCGTGCACTGGCTTTACTTGGCGACATCAAGGCGCACATCCTGGCTTTGTACCAGGCGTCATCCGACTGGATTGATCCAAATGATGATGATTTTAAAATCCGGATAAAAGAAAAACTTATGGAAATATACGCCGGCATACGAATTTTATTTACTTCCAAGAACAGTATTGCGAAAGAATTTGAGAAGGATCTTTATGATAAGCTCGCAGAATTGTCCGTGCTGCTTCAGGAATTCAGGAAATTCGGCCTGGTTGCCGGCGAAGTGTCGAGAGTGAGCCAATACATCAGTAAAATTGAAGTTGCTCTTGAGAGCTTAAAGGTGATCTATTATTACCGGACACCCATAACCCTGCGGGCATACAGTAAAGTGTTTATTTACAGCTTTCCTATATTGTACGGACCTTACTTTGTCTATGCATCACAGGATTATACTCCCGGCCTGGAATTCATGATGCCGGTGGTGTTCAGCTTTATACTGGTAAGTCTTGACAATATTCAGGATCATCTCGAAAATCCGTTTGACCAGGTTGGTGAAGATGATATTAAATTTGACGAGGAAGAGTTCGCGGTCATGTTGAAGTAAAAAATTTAGGCTTTACCCTGAATTTAATGAGGAATGGTTTTATAATCGAATGCTAAAATGCTTAAATGCTAAAATAACAGTAGAACCAAAATTTATGATGTTGAAAAAACCAGCATTACATACTAAAAAATGTTTTCAACATAGCAAAAAATTTCTGATATTCCTGAAAATCACAACAGTCACAGTACTTGTTTCACTGGCTGGCATATCGCTGCACGCCCAGGATAAAATGCAATGGTTCGATGAGGCCAAACTGGGTATTTTCATTCACTGGGGCATTTATTCGGTCAACGGAATTGACGAGTCATGGTCGTTTTATAATAATTATATCAGCCATGGTGATTATATGAAGCAGTTGCGTGGTTTTACCGCTTCAGACTATGACCCGGAAGAGTGGGCCGGATTGATTAAAGAAAGCGGGGCGAAATACGCGGTAATTACCACCCGGCATCATGATGGCGTGGCATTATGGGACACAAAATATGGAAAACTGAATGCAGTGGACCATACGCCTGCTAAAAGGGATTTGATTGGTCCGTTTGTAAAAGCATTGCGAAAAGA
>QIDJ01000284.1 GCA_003228395.1 Flammeovirgaceae bacterium | reverse complement strand
TTTACTTGTCTAAAAGTTCACTGTACGATGAGGTTTTCGTCAAACTGAAGGACATTAAGGAAATAGTTTCACTCCATTATACCACAGGAAATTATTCCATGTTCATGAAGCTTTTATGTAAAGATACAGGGCATCTAAAAGACATTTTGCACGATAAAATTCAGAAAATTGATGGCATTGTTCGTACCGAAACCATTATCAGTCTGGAGGAAAGTCTGCATCGGAACGTGACATTGGTGTAAGGCGCCGGATGAAACCCTTTCATTAAGGCAAGGGCTCGTATTTGAGAAAGAAATAAAACAGAAAGCCCGCTCTTAAATCAGGCGTGCATGCGTGGAGATGTACCGCTCGGGCAATTCGCCATTAATGGCCGTTTCGTAGTCGGAGTAGCTACAGGGAACGATGCAGTTACGCGAAAATATTTCCTTTCCTTCAGGATAAGGCACTTCCATCCACCACTTATCGCTCAGCTTACTTTTGAAAAATTGAATGGTTTCGGGCTCTGATGGCATCGAAACCACATAATTTGTGTAGTCATTTGATTTGAAATCTTTATGATCTTTTTGATTATAAAATCCTTCAATAAAATACCAGATCATGGTTGCTACCACCGATGCAGTTTTTTGGGAGGCATCATCCCTATCCGGATCGTATTCATAAAAACCGATGGAACTTAGTTTTTCATTCATGCCGGCATACCAGCATATCTGGCAGGCTTCCTCGCCGGTAAGGCCAAAAGGTTGGGGCCGTGTACTGCCCGGCGCGTCAGCCGACTTGACGGCGGTGATATCAAACGATATCATATCGGCGTTACGGATTACCGGTTCCATTTCGGTAATGTGTGCCCGCAAATGTCCCACGCGGTATGTTTCGAAATACAATTTTTCCAGCACTTCTACCGTTTTGGATTCTATCAGGTAACTCTGGTATGCCAGGTGGCTGTAATTGAAAAGAAAGTTTGGATCATGAAGCAAAATATGCTGAATATGCATCCTGTTGTTGCTGGTGTTTTCTTCCATGTCGAGAAAAGCATCAATATTCAGCACACTTACTAATTTATTCAACCCCTCATAGGCAATATACTGCCCATAATCCATATCATGGCTGCCGCCAAAAAATAAGGGAAGGACGTTTTTTGATATCAGGAACTCACTCACCTCTTTCATGCGCCTGTAGGTTTCGTCAATGCTGACTCCGTTTGCCAGATTACCCAGGTCGAGAATATGATAACGGCCGAAGCCCCTTTTGAGGTTATAGAGTTTTTTCCTTACGGTATCTGCAGCAGTTGAAAATCCGTTGGGCTGACTGGCGCCCCGGTCGTCCTGAATACCGATAAGGGCTATATCGTTGTCCTTATAATCCGGCATGGACTCGCCGTTTACATTTATATTTTTATAAAAGGAACTTACGGATGTAGCATCGGAATATAACTCTTCAGATACCGGCGAAAGGAATAGCTTGAGGTCCATGATGTGAATTGTTAACCACTAAAGATACAACAGAAGGAGAAAAACCGGATTTCCTCACTTTTTACAAATTCTTTTTCTGAAGGCTACCCGCCAAAATCGTCAAAACGGATATTTTCTTTCGGTACACCTAGATCATCCAGCATTTTCAGCACTGCAGAATTCATCAAAGGCGGACCGCACAGGTAATATTCGATATCTTCGGGTTCGGGATGATCTTTCAGGTAATTATCATACAATGCCTGGTGTATAAAACCCACATAGCCATCATGCTCTTTGTCCTCCAGATTGGATTTTGTGGTCCAGCTGTCTTCAGGAAGAGGCTCTGAAAGTGCAATGTTAAACTGAAAATTGGGGAAGTCTTTTTCGATATTTCTGAAATGTTCGATGTAGAAAAGTTCTTTCCGCGACCTTCCGCCGTACCAGTATGTTACCTTTCGTCCTGTTTTTTCGGTATGAAATAAGTGGAAAATATGTGACCGGAGCGGCGCCATACCGGCCCCGCCTCCAATATATACCATCTCCCGGTCGGTAGGGTTGATAAAAAATTCACCGTATGGCCCGGATATAGTTACCTTATCTCCCGGTTTTCTTGAAAATACATATGAAGAACAGATTCCCGGGTTCACATCCATAAATTTATTGACCTTCCTGTCCCATGGAGGAGTGGCAATACGAATGTTGAGCATTACAATGTTGCCTTCCGCAGGATGATTGGCCATGGAGTAAGCCCTGTAAATAGGTTCATTATTCTTCATTTTCAGTTTCCACATCCCAAAATTATCCCAGTCGGATTTAAAAACCTCATCGGGATGCCTCAACTCCGGATGCGGATTTATTTCCATATCTTTAAAATCCACCTCAATTACCGGAACATCGATTTGTACATATCCTCCGGATTGAAAATCGAGAATTTCTCCCTCGGGGAGTCTCATTACAAATTCCTTAATGAACGTGGATACGTTATAATTGGAAACCACTTCACATTCCATTTTCTTGATCCCGAATATTTCTTCCGGGATACATATATTCATATTCTCCTTCACTTTTACCTGACAGGCAAGCCTGACGTGGCCCTGTTGCTCGGTTCGGTTCAGATGGCCTATCTCAGTGGGCAACACATCGCCACCACCTGATTCAACCACACATTTGCACATGGCGCAGGTTCCACCACCGCCGCATGCGGAGGGAAGAAATATTTTTTGAGTAGATAAGGTTGTAAGTAATGTAGAGCCCGCAGAAATGATTAGCGGGTTCTCTTCATCAGCGTTAATGATGATTTTTACATCTCCCGTTTGTACCAGGTGAGATTGTGCATATAACAGAATAAAAACAAGCGCCAGAATAATGACAGTGAATGCAATGACAGAGGAAATTACTACTGTTCCCATAAAAGTCTTATGTTGTTTATAACCTGATTAATTTCAA
>QIDJ01000114.1 GCA_003228395.1 Flammeovirgaceae bacterium | reverse complement strand
AATGATAAAATGATAAAATGATAAAATGATAAAATGCTCAAATTAATTTCTATTGAGAAGGATCACGGTAAATTTTTAAATGTATTAGTATATTCACGCATTCATGAATTCATGAATTCATGAATTTGATCATTCCCATTTTAATATCAGCAGAACCTAAAAATCAGGATGGATCATTAAGAACATACAAATCTTCATTATCTCTCGGTATCAGTTTTATCACATTGGCTAAAACCAGATCAACGAGTGTTTTAGAAGCCTCGGGTTTATTTAGTCCGGCAAATTCACTGAAACCGGCAAGCGTAACGGATGTGCGTGTATTCAGAAACTGTAACGCGCGTCTTACATCATCGCTGTATTTCAGTAAATACCCGTTTTTGGATCTGGCTCTGAATTTTATCACTTGAAGAAGTTCATTGCTGGCCTGGATGCTTTTATCGCCAAACCGGTAATATGCCATTCTTTTTCCTGAATTTGATGCGGGCAACACATAATGTGGTTTGCGGCGCGAGGATAATATCGAGAGAGAGACCACATTTCGATTGCGCGTAACAGGAACCACCCTGAAATGATACCGGATCTTTGGTTTGATCAGATCACTAATGGCTTTTTCAAGCACAGTCATTACCTCATTGGAATCTTTTACGCCCGTGATGACTTTATTATCCTGTACACCTATCAACAATGTGCCGCCATCTGCATTTGAAAAGGCCACAATCTCTCTGAGCAACTTGTCAGTGTGGTGAATTTTCTTTTTGAATTCAGTTTGCTGGCCTTCTCCCGTTTCAACCAGCTTTTTAAGTTCCTGCACCGTCATTATTAACAAACTTAAAACAAAAATGTAAAATCCTCCAGGTTATGCAACAAACTCATCGTCCTCCTCACCTCCGGGCTCGGGCATGGCGAACATACTGCTCAGCAGATCTTTAAACCGCAGGCCGGATTCCAGGTGGTTTTTACTTAGCATGCTGTGCTCGGCAAGTCCGTGCAGCGCAAACTCCATCATTAAATAAATGGTGGATTGGTCAGCTTTCCGGAAAATATTTTCAGCAAGTTTTTTCAATTCCGGTACCTGGTTGAGCGCTTTCCGGAAATCTTTGTCGGAGAGATCGGAGAGCAGGTCAAGATGGTTCCCTTCTCCAAACCAATCAATAATGGGTTTATATACATTGTTTTCCTTTTTCCTGGCTTTTTCCGGATCAGGAAAATAATTTTCAAACTGCACACGGATGGCTTTTCCAAGCAGGCTTTGCGCTACAATCCCCGGGCCTTCCTGTTCGCCCTCATAAACCAGTTCAATTTTGCCGGTGATGGAAGGTAAAACCCCTGCAAAATCGCCTATACGGATGGCGGTTTTTCCTGAACCATTTTTTAATGCCCGCCGTTCGGCGGTACTGTACAGGTTTTCCATTCCGCTAATGGTAAGCCGTGCCGAAACACCACTTTTTTCGTCAACATATTCACTTTTCCGGGCCTCGATGGCAATTTGTTCTATAAGGTCGCGTGCCAGCTCATGCATGGAAATTTGATTGCATTGGTCCTGTTTAATATTCGCTTCCTGCTGCGTGATCTTTTTACCAATGGCAATCGATTTGGGATAATGTGTAATGATCTGGCTGTCGATACGGTCTTTCAACGGAGTTACAATGCTTCCACGGTTGGTATAATCTTCCGGATTGGCCGTAAACACAAAGTGGATGTCCAGGAGCAGTCTTACCCGGAATCCGCGGATCTGAATGTCGCCTTCCTGGAGGATGTTGAACAAAGCAACCTGTATTCTGGCCTGCAAATCAGGCAGTTCGTTGATCACAAAAATTCCCCGGTGCGAACGCGGGATTAACCCAAAATGAATCACACGTTCATCCGAATAGGGAAGCTTCAGGTTTGCCGCTTTGATAGGATCCACATCACCGATCAGGTCGGCGATAGAAACATCCGGTGTAGCCAGTTTTTCAGTGTATCGGTCGTCTCTGTGCCACCAGGTTACCCGGGTATGTTCTTCGTGCTTGTTTACGATATCTTTGCCGTACCAGGAAATTGGAAGGTAAGGATCATCATTAAGTTCCGAGCCTTCGATAACAGGGATGTATTCATCAAGCAACCCGGTCATCATTCTTGCAAGTCGTGTTTTTGCCTGACCACGCAATCCAAGCAGGTTAATATCATGCATGGATAATATGGCACGCTCCAGGTCAGGAATTACCGTATTTTCATACCCGTGAATGCCTGCAAAAGGATCTTCGCGGCGCTTTAATCGCTGGATAAGATTATCCCGTAACTCTTGTTTTACAGGCTTGGTTTTGTAGCCTGCGGCCTTCAACCCGCCAAGCGTGTTTATCATTAAAAGGTCATCGGTTTTTATTTTTCTTTTGTCCATTTAGAACCGTTTTCTTCTGTTGCGTTTATAATCTTCAAATACCATGTTTCCCAGTCCCTGTAAACTGCTGTAATAGGCACTGCCATTGTTCACCTGAGTAAACTCTTTCACAAATTCACGCAGCCAGGGATCGGTAGCAATCATAAATGTGGTTACAGGAATGTTGAGTTTTCTGCATTGTGCGGCACGGCCTAGGGTCTTGTTAAGTATTTTCCTGTCCAGTCCAAAACTGTTTTTATAATACTTTATACCTTCTTTCAAACAGGTGGGCTTTCCGTCTGTAATCATAAATATTTGTTTGTTTTTACGTTTTTTTCTTCTGAGAATATCCATTGCCAGTTCCAGGCCGGCTACGGTATTGGTATGATACGGCCCGACCTGCAGATAGGGAAGGTCTTTAATTTCAACTTTCCAGGCGTCGTTGCCAAAAACGATGATGTCAAGCGAATCTTTCGGGTATTTTCGGGTGATCAGTTCTGCCAGCGCCATGGCTACTTTTTTCGCCGGGGTTATCCGGTC
>QIDJ01000178.1 GCA_003228395.1 Flammeovirgaceae bacterium | reverse complement strand
TTGAGGTACTTGCCGGCGACCGGGAAAGCACCATCTTTTATATAATGGAGCTTGGCGAAAAACTACTTCCAATGGATTCAACGGATAAAACGGATAAAAACCTTATCAAAGGTTGTCAGTCAAAAGTGTGGCTTACTACAAAAATCAAAGATGGCAAGGTCTATTTCGAGGCTGACAGTAACACGGAGATCACGAAAGGCCTTATCAGTTTGCTGATCAGGGTATTTTCCGGGCAGGATGCAGATAATATAATGAATGCCGACCTGTATTTTATTGAAAAGATAGGCATGCATCAAATGATCGGGTCGCAGCGATCCAACGGATTTGCATCCATGATCAAACAAATGAAATTATTTGCACTAACATACAGGGAACTGGATAAACATAAAAAACTTAACGTACAAAAGTGAAGCAAAAGAAGTGAAGAATATTTATTTGAAGTCACAACATAGAAAAGTTGGCAGTAAAAATGAAAGAAGACATGAATACAGACGAATCTACGAAAGCAAGTGTGGAAACCGCCTTGAAAGATCAGGTAACGGAGGCCATCAAATCGGTTTATGATCCGGAAATACCTGTGGACGTATATGAATTAGGGCTGATTTATGAAGTAAATGTATATCCGGTAAACAATGTATTTGTTTTGATGACGCTCACCTCGCCGGCCTGCCCGGCTGCAGAATCCATACCGGGTGAAATCGAACAAAAAATCCGGGCGATAGAAGGCATTAATGATGTGCAGGTGGAGATCACATTTGATCCGCCTTACTCACCTGATATGATGTCGGAAGCCGCCAAACTGGAATTAGGATTTTTATAAAAAACAGGAATTAACCATTTTTAATTAACCAAAATAAAACCAACATGTATCCGGAACAAATTGTAGCACCCATGCGAACAGATCTGACAGAAGTCGGGTTTTTAGAATTCAAAACTGCAGAAGATGTAGATAACCATCTTACTGAACACAGCGGCACAACCCTGCTGGTAATAAACTCCGTTTGTGGTTGTTCAGCAGGCTCAGCGCGACCGGCTGTGAAAATGGCGCTTGCAAACAGCGAAAAAAAGCCGGTGAATCTGGCTACCGTTTTTGCCGGTGTGGATCATGAAGCTACGGCAAAAGCCAGGGAATATACGCTTCCCTATCCGCCATCTTCGCCTTCAATCGCGCTTTTTAAAGACGGCGAACTGGTTCATTTTTTAGAACGACACCATATCGAAGGGCGAAATGCGGAAATGATCGCCAATCACCTGATTGGTGTGTTTGACGATCTGTGCTGATTTCTTTTTTCTTGCTGACAAAGATCACTCACGCTACAATTTTCTTGTAGTTTCCCATTGGGACCCAATCATCGGGCTTGCCCGACGCGCTTTATCCCGTCGGGTTCGGGATGACACAGGGGTTAGTGATGTGATCCGCTGCTGTATCTATACAGTTCATTTTCTATAAGTTGAATGCATTTATGGAGGCCTATAATGACGGTACTTCTTTTGAGAAAGCTAATTGATATTCATGATGGTGACAAAAGAAGAAGCAACGCCTTACGGAGTGGAATTCGCCCTTTTTGATCTTTCATTTCCATGGCATGGTAGAGCAATAGCAATGCCCAGCAGATCATGGGAAACAATATCCACCAATTGGTGGTAAAATCGGTAAAGGTATAAATGGCCAGGGCCATATTTACGGCAAGGTATATGGATAGATGGATTAAAAACCGGTCCAGCTTTTTTAAAAATCTGCGTGTTTCTTCTGTAAGCTTTTTATTCATATGAAAGAATGGATTACCGAATATATGAATTTTACGCTGAAATGGTAAAATGAAATAACTATCTTTTGGGTAGCTGGTGATTATGTAATCTGAGATATTATAATAAATTTCGATCTAGTGCTTAACCTTTTATTTCTGAAGTATATTTTTCAAATTGCTCTGACATAAAGAAACAGGTACTATCAAACTGGCATATCATCTATGAATTTCACCTCAAAAGTAAAAGAGATCATCGATCCAGGGTATGGGATACGCTACCGGAGGCATACAAAGCGGATCATCAATAAAGACGGATCATTCAATGTTATCCGCAAAGGCGTCGGATTCTCAAGCCGTAACATATACCAGGACCTGATCAAGATGTCGTGGATTAAATTCCTTTCGATCAATGTCCTTTTTATTTTTTCACTCAACGCCCTGTTTGCATTGGTTTATATGTGGGTCGGCCTGGATGAGATCGATGGTGAAGCAACTGGTGCAGGGTTTTATCACGATTTCACGCAGGCTTTTTTCTTTTCATTCCAGACCTTTACCACGCTTGGCTATGGCCGCATTTCTCCTACCGGCGACCTGGCTAACCTGATTTCAGCCGTCGAAGCCATGACCGGTTTTATGGGTTTTGCGCTGGTTACAGGCCTGTTGTACGGCCGTTTTTCAAAACCCAGTATAGGTCTTGAATACAGCAGTAAAGCACTCATTGCCCCTTACCGGGGAGGAAAAGGCCTGATGTTCCGGATTGCCAACAAACGTAAAAGTGCGCTGATGAACCTGATTGCAAATGTGACCCTTACACTGACGCTCGAAGAAAATAATACGATCGTACGAAAATATTACCGGCTGAAACTGGAACGCGACAGTATCCTGGCATTTCCACTGAGCTGGACGATCGTCCATCCCATAGACAATGAAAGTCCACTTAATGTCATCGATTTGATACACATCAAAGATTCTGATCTGGAAATTATGGTTCAGATTGAAGCCTTTGATGAAACATTCAGTCAGGTTGTTCATTCGCATTATTCGTATCTTTCAGAAGATGTCGAATACGGAGCCAGATTCCTGAAACCGTATCAGACACAGGAATCAGGTGATATTATTCTGGATATCCGGGATCTGCATAAATTTGAGAA
>QIDJ01000293.1 GCA_003228395.1 Flammeovirgaceae bacterium | reverse complement strand
GAACAATATTTTGACGAGCTAATTGAAATTAACCTTTCTAAACTTGAGCCGCATATAAACGGCCCATTTACGCCTGACAGGGCTACGCCAATTTCGGAATTCGCCAATGAAGTCCGCAAAAACGGCTGGCCTGAAAAACTGGAAGTGGGATTAATCGGCTCCTGTACCAACTCATCATACGAAGATATTACACGTGCCGCATCGCTTGCGCAACAGGCCATCGATAAAAACCTCAATGTCAAAGCGGAATATACGATTACGCCGGGATCAGAAATGGTGCGGTTTACGGTGGAAAGAGACGGATACCTGGATATCTTTAAAAAAATGGGAGGTGTAGTGCTTGCAAATGCGTGTGGCCCTTGTATCGGGCAATGGGCAAGACATACCAGCGATCCAAACAGAAAAAATTCAATAATCACTTCTTTCAATCGCAATTTTGCCAAAAGAAATGACGGCAATCCCAATACACACTCTTTTGTGGCCTCTCCGGAGATTGTTACCGCCATGGCCATAGCGGGTGATTTGACATTCAATCCGTTGACAGATAGCCTTATAAATAAATCCGGGGAAAAGGTGAATCTTGAAGAACCTTCCGGAATCGATTTTCCTGTAAATGGTTTTGCCGTTGAAGACAGCGGTTACCTTGCTCCGTCTGAAGCCGGCGACTCTATAGATATCCGTGTGGATCCGGAATCGAAACGTCTCCAGTTGTTAACTCCTTTCGAGCCCTGGAACAACGAAAACATAACCGGTATGAAACTGCTGATTAAAGCCAAGGGGAAATGTACAACTGATCATATATCAATGGCCGGGCCCTGGTTGCGCTATCGCGGGCATCTGGACAATATCTCCGAAAATCTGCTTACTGGAGCCGTTAATTATTTTAATGAAGCTACGGATTCGGTAAGAAATGCACTTACAGGTGAATATGACACCGTACCGGCTACAGCCAGGGCGTTAAAAGCTGCAGGAATACCCACTATAGTGGTAGGCGATCACAATTACGGCGAAGGATCTTCACGCGAACATGCAGCCATGGAACCTCGACACCTCGGTGTACGGGTTGTGCTTGTAAAATCTTTTGCCAGAATTCATGAAACAAACCTGAAAAAACAGGGTATGCTGGCGCTCACGTTTGTCAGCGAAAATGACTACGACAAAATTCTGGAGGATGACACCATTGATACACTGGACCTTACAGGGTTAGCTCCCGGAAAACCGGTTACACTCCTTCTGAAACATGCTGATGGAACCACTGCTCAGATTGTTACGAAGCACTCCTACAATGATAATCAGATCGCATGGTTCAGAGCCGGTTCTGCACTGAACCTTATCAGGAGAAATCAGTAAAACCGCATCAAATTTTTAACTTTTATATCCTGTTTTACCCGATTATTTATTAACTTTTTAGCAATTAAAAAAAACGCATTAAAACCAGATGTTACAAAACGTTTTATCAAAATATCTTTCCGCCAAATTTGATGAAAATCAGATGCGCAAAGAAAAGGACGGTCATGGGTTGGTGGTAACTATTTCACGACAAACCGGCTGTGATGGTTTACCCGTTGTTGAAAAACTGGTGAGAAAATTAAACCAAAAAAAGCACCCGTATGGCAAGGTAGTCAAATGGAAATATCTGAGTAAGGAAATACTTGTAAAATCCGCGAAAAAACTACGGGTGCATCCCGACAAAATTGATCACCTTCTGAATGAGCAGGAAAAAAACATTTTTCAGGAAATATTACTGTCTCTTTCAGATAAAAACTATCCGAATGATATAAAAATTAAAAAAACGATCAAAGAGGTAATCGAAACTGCCGCAAAAGAGGGAAATGTGATTATCCTCGGACGCGGAGGCGTGGCGCTTACCCGGCATCTGAAAAAAAGCCTGCATATCAGGCTAAGCGCTCCGCTTGAATGGCGGATAAAAAAGGAGGCACAAGAATTTAACACCACTGAGCAAAGTGCAGAAAAACATATCAAAATCTCTGACAAGCAGCGTACTGATCTTAGAAATTACTATTTTGGAAAGGTGACGGATGAATTGATTTTTGATGTAGTGTATAATGTAAGTACAATGAAATCATCTGAAATTGTAAATTCCATATACCACCTCATCGAATCCAGGCAAGCCTAAATGGTACGTATCAGGTGTGTTTTGGGAGCGATCCCGGATTTTGTCTTGTATGCAGCTATAAAATGACTCGGGTTGGCATATCCGATCAGGTGATCAGTCTCCTTTAATATTCAATGTACAGTCGGTTTCAGGGCAGATATTAATTCGTGAGATTGGTTCATCTAAGTTATCCGTTTTTGGATACTTTTTATACGTGATGCGACATCATTTTTTTATAGAAGTATTCGGGCAGAATCAGGAAAATTTTATTGTATCAATAAAGAGAATAACAAAGTGGTCGGGATATTTTTCGCCATTTATAAATATCTGTAGTGATTTTACAAAGTCAGGGTTATAGGTATATTTGCTGATAAATACCTTATTTATGAAAAAACAAACGGTTACTACTAAACGGTCGCTTACTTCTGAAACAGAAGAGCAACTGAATCAGCAAATACTTCTTGAGGGCAAATCTTCTGCCCACTACCTGTCAATGGCCTCGTGGTGTGATAAAGAAGGATTCTCAACTTCTGCCGATTTTTTATACCGGCACGCAGAAGAAGAACGGCAGCATATGCTCAAATTGTTTGGTTATGTAAATGATGCAGGCGGCCATGCATTGCAACCGGAAATCACCGGAATACCGCATGATTTTAAAAGCCTTCGTGAAATATTTGAACTCATTCTTCAACATGAAATCGAAGTCACAAAATCAATAAACGAGTTGGTGGACCATTGCTTTTCAATAAAAGATTTTACCACGTTTCATTTTCTGCAGTGGTTTGTG
>QIDJ01000182.1 GCA_003228395.1 Flammeovirgaceae bacterium | reverse complement strand
CCCACACTTTGATGAGGAACATTATAACCGTTTGTTAAATGACCTCGACAAGTTATTACCCGGAACCGGCCCTTTAAATGAGCGATATGAAACGTTCAGTAGGGCATTTATCATTCCACCTGCCTTGCTGGACACCGTATTTAACGCGGCAATTGCTGAAGCAAAAAAACGTACTTCTGTTTTTATAGTTCTTCCTGAAAATGAACGTTTTAAAATTGAATACGTCACAGACAAACCATGGTCCGGATATAACTGGTATAAAGGAAACAGTTTCAGCGTCATTGAGATAAATACGGATCTTCCGGTGTATATCGAACGGGCTGTTGACCTGGCATGCCACGAAGGATACCCGGGGCATCATGTGTATAATACCCTGCTCGAAAAACACCTTGTTGATGACCGAAACTGGGTAGAGTTCTCGGTATATCTGTTGTTCAGCCCGCAATCGCTGATTGCAGAGGGTAGTGCAAATTATGGAATCGAAATGGTGTTCCCGGATGAAGAAAGACGTGAATTTGAACGGAACATACTATTTCCTTTAGCAGGTATTGATCCTGCCCGGGTAGATCTATACTATGATATTCTGCAATTGAGGGCCAAGCTGAGTTATGCAGGAAATGAAGCCGCAATGAATTATCTGAACGGTCAGATTTCCAGGGAAGATGCCGTAGCATGGCTGATGAAATACAACCTGAACAGCCATGAACGAGCGCTACAACGCACACACTTTTTTGACAGATACCGAAGCTATGTTATCAATTACAACTACGGCAAAGATCTGATTAAAAATTATATTGAGCGCATTGGAGGAAACGACGTAAATAAACGATGGGCGCTATTCAAATCCATACTTTCCACCCCGCTGACCGCTTCAATGCTGGAATAGCATCCCATGTCAGAAAAGAATTCTTCTCTGGTCGGTTTTCAGGAAAATCTATTCTGTATAGGTGAATTTTGTTCCTCTGAACAAATTTGAGTTTAAAGAAATATAAAACACATTGCTATCAAACCGTTTGTAAAGCGTATCATAAACATCCGTCCGGTCAGGGTTGAAGAAAGATTGGGGGTAGTACTTAAACTTTAAATTCATGCCGCCCCAGAATTGGAACCCCACGTGCACCGAGGGTTGAAATTGTCGAATTCTGTCAGTGAACCAGTACGTTTTTTTATAAACTTTATCGCCGTTCTCAAATCTTTTCTCCTTAAAATTAAACGCATACTCCAGATCGGCTCCTGCATACAGGAACTTTCCCTGCATGTTACCGATCTTTAATCCTAAAGGCACGGCCAGATTGTACGTTCTGAATTTCCATCTTGTATTTGCATTGGCCGGATCAGGATCATCTGCAATAAAACCAACATTTCTGATTGCAATACCGGAATAAACACCAAATGATTTACCCATATCCTTATTGATCATACTCTGAAAATTAAATACCGGTGCAAACCGGATCACGGCGCCGTCGTTGGGGCTGTTAATAAAGCTGTTCCATGAGAAAATGGTTTCGCCGCCTGTAGTGGTGTACCAGTCGGACTGGGCGTTTGACGTAGTTGTGATAAATACCGAAAACAAAATAATGATAATAAACCTGATCATAACTATCTGATTGCTAAATGCGTGTTTTTTAAAAATGGCTGCAAATATAAACAACTAAGCCATTACAAACATGATCCAATTATATTATCGGATTAAATTCCAGCCGGAAAGGTTGCATTAAAAAACAGGCGGTTCATTAATTTTTTTCACAAACAGGTATTTTATTTGCAAAAAACTTAAAACGGCATATCCTTTTCATAATTTTGAAAATAAAATTAATAACTGACATGAAATTAAAATATCTGATAACAATCGGCCTCGTACTGGTTCTTTTTGCATGTGAGGATAAATCAAATAATGTGATTATTGCAGATGGACGTGAATATCCACCGCTGGCAGCCGATGCGGTGCAAACCCCGTACACGGATAATCCGGATCTGACAAAAGTTACTTTAACGAATTCAGAAGGGCTGCCTGAGGAAGGTGATTACCTGAACGGGCTACGTAACGGAATATGGACAGAATATCATGCAAACAACTATCCGAAATCGATTACAGGTTATATTGAAGGCCAAAGGCAGGGATTGTGGATTTCATTGGATAACCGGGGTCAGTTACAGGAGCGGGCCTATTACCATAACGATAAGCTTCACGGAGCATATATTAAATATAACCGCTCACGGATCAAGGAGGAATACTTCTATGTGGACGGGCTGCTTGAGGGGCCGGTTAAAAAATATTATGCCAATGGCAATATTCTGGAAGAGAGCAATTATAAAAATGGCAAACTCGACGGTATTGCCAAATGGTATGACCAGGAGGGAAACGTAACGATTGAATATGAGTACAAAGACGGGGAATGGCTAAACAAGGAAGAATAAACAGAAGATGAAAGAACATAGTAGTTGATATACAGGTCGCAATGCATATATTGTAAAATAAATGCAGGATTCATATCAGCTATCTTCAGATAAAATCAGGGTGCCGCCTGTTTCTTTTATTGATAGAATCAGGCATCTTGGACCTGGTTTTATTCTTTCGGCAGGTATTGTGGGATCAGGGGAACTGATTGCTACTACCACACTGGGCGCCCGGGCCGGATTTATCACTTTCTGGGTAATTCTTGTGAGTTGTGTGGTAAAAGTAGCCGTGCAGATAGAGTTTGCCAAACATACCATACTTACCGGTAAGACCTCCATGCAGATTCTGAATTCATTGCCGGGCCCTTTTTGGGGAAAAGCCCGCTGGCCGGTATGGCTCATGCTGTTTTTTATGGCCATTAAGTTTGTACAGGTTGGCGGTATTATCGGGGGCGTTGCCATCATTTTGAATATCGCGGTGCCGGAAATGGGTATTGCATTCTGGTGTTTTT
>QIDJ01000348.1 GCA_003228395.1 Flammeovirgaceae bacterium | reverse complement strand
ACTTCACGTGTTTTGGCCGCTACCCCTCCGAGGGTTTCGCCTGTTGGAGAGGGCCTTATAAAGGCATTGGTACTGGAAGCCAGTTGTTCCATTCGTGTTTTATCCCCCAGAATGCTCCCTTTCGACTTTTTGCTTGTAGGATCAATCGCCAGCACGGCAAGTTTTTTACTAACTTTTTCCGTCAGGTAGTTGCCGAAGGTTTCGATAAATGTACTTTTACCTGCCCCGGGAACGCCGGTTATTCCTATCCTGATGGAGTTACCCGTATGAGGGATCAGTGTATTCATCACGGTTTCGGCAAGCTGCAAATCTTCGCCTGCATTACTTTCGATCAGCGAAATGGCACGGCCGAGTACAACCTTGTCACCGGCAAGCACTCCTTCTGTATATTCGTTGGCACGAAGTCTTTTTTGTATCATGTGGTAAATAAATATGTCAACAAGTCCAAAATTTATAACAAAAAATCGTAAAATAGTTTAAATTGTATTCTGAAAACAAAAAAACATTAAATCAAAATGCTTAGGACCTGGAAATTCTGGAAGGATACGATATTCGGCACCATTTTTATTTTTGCATTTATGGCCTTTGCCTATCAGTTTCTGGCCATATTCAGCATTCTCGATCCCGTAGGCGAAGCCCTCGAGGACATGCAAATAACCGATCAGATTTATTCAAACGAGAAATTCAGGGAAGAACCCGATTTTGACACCACTATTTTGATTGTAAACTTCGGAAGACTGGGCAGAAAAGACATTGCCAGGCAAATCAACATAATAAACAAATATAATCCGAAAGTAATAGGGATTGATACATTTTTCGGCAGTTTAAAACCGGACACGCTTGGCGATTTATTGCTGGCCGATGCGTTATCGAAGGTTGAAAACCTGGTGCTTGGAACAAAATTCATGGCTCCCGGCGATGTGGATGATCCGTACTATTATTATCTGAAAACCTCTCATCCGTTATTTAATCAATATGCGGAAATGGCCAGTGTAAATTTAATTGCAGAAACTGCAGAAACAAAGCAGGAGGCATTTAAGGTAGTGCGTGAGTTTTACCCGAAAATGCAGTACAAGGATACAATTTCAGGTGAGGTGATTGAGCAAATGGCTTTTGGTGTAAAACTTGCTTCGTATGCAAACCCGGATGCGACGGAAAGGTTTCTGGCAAGAAACAATGAAGAAGAAATAATAAATTACAGGGGGAATGTGCTGACCATGCTTACGCTGGAGAACAGGCCGAAATTTTTTGCCCTGGATGTGATGGATGTACTGGAAGAAAATTTTGATCCAAGCTTAGTCAAGGACAAAATTGTGCTTTTAGGCCACGTAGGAGAGAGCTTTATGGAGCCATACTGGATTGAAGATAAATTTTTCACCCCAATGAATCCTAAATATGCCGGACGCGCCGGTCTGGATATGTATGGAGTAGTAATTCATGCCAATATTACGGCTATGGTTCTGAATAACGATTTTATTGATAAAATGTCAGATATACAGGGATATTTAATAGCTACCATTCTATGTTTTTTGAATGTTGGATTATTTACCCTAATTTACAGAAAATTGCCTTTGTGGTACGACGGATTAACCAAATTAATACAATTGTTAGAGGTAGTAATAATATTAGGATTGATTATTTTTGTATTTCACTGGTTTGCAATTGAAATGGAATTAACGATCGCTATAATTGTTGTATTGCTTGCCGGAGATGCATTAGAGGTACTTTATGGGGTTGGATACAACATGTTTCAGAAAGAAAAAAGAAAAGAACTGTTTACCATTAAAGAGCATAATGTATAAACCATTGATAAACATATAAAATCATGAAAATAAAACTGTTATTTCTAATTATTTCTGCGTCACTGATCAGTTTCTCCTCATTTTCGCAGGATTACGTTTTTAAGGTCCTTGCAAACAAAGGCCAGAACACGTATAAGACAGCTTCCGGAACGGATTGGCAATCATTAAGAACCGGGACAAAGTTAAACAGTGGCGACGTGATTAAAACCACTGGCAACTGCTATCTTGCGCTGCTTTCAGCTTCGGGCAAACCCATCGAGTTGAAAGAAGCGAAGGAATACAAAGTTGACGATCTGAAAGCACAGGTTAGCGGCAGCGATGATGGAATTGTAAGTAAGTATGCCGATTTTGTACTGAGCAAGATGTCATCTGAAACGCGCGAGGAAAACCGGAAAAAGTATGCCAGCGTTACAGGGGCTACCGAAAGAGGCTCGTTTCAGCAAATCAAGTTCTTTATGCCAACTTCAGCTGATATTTACAATCCTGAAGCGATTATTCGATGGGATCCGCAGGACGGCGCTGATGCCTATCAAATTGTGCTGAAAGATTGGTTTGATGAAGTTTTAATGGTTGCCGAAACCAAAGATTCATTCTTTAAGGTGGACTTCAATGACAGCAGGCTCGAAGGCATGGAAATGGTTATTGTGAATGTAAGCGTTAAAGGAGATGAGGATTCGAACTCAGGTGATTACGCCATTCAACGTGTAGATGAGAGTGAAGCCAAAGAATATACGGTTGAATTGAACGACCTCAAATCTTCGCTTGACGCAAATTCATCGATCAGTAATCTGATCATGGCCGAATTTTACGAACAAAATGATCTGCTGCTCGATGCCCTTACAAGTTACGAATATGCCATTAATCAATCGCCGGATGTAGAGTATTTCAAAGAAGCGTATCAGGAGTTTCTGATGCGAAACGGATTCAGCGATAAGATAGATTAATTAAGTTGTTTCATCAGAAATGAAGATTTCTGGTGTTTATAGAGCGTACCCGGGTACGCTGTATTCCACCTTAAGGAATATGTAATGAAAAAGGTATTGATTTTCCTTTTAGTAACCTTATTCGTGTCAGCAGGGCATGACAGGACATGGGTACAGGCTCAGGC
>QIDJ01000248.1 GCA_003228395.1 Flammeovirgaceae bacterium | reverse complement strand
GCTTATATGGCGCTGGAGGCAGGCGCCAATTACGTTTGTCCGCTGGTAGGAAGGTTGCAGGACCAGGGGCACGATGCGTTGGATGTGGTAGAACAGATCGTAAATGCCGTGGAAGTTTACGGCTACGATGCCAAAGTCATGTTTTCATCGGTACGTCATCCTGAGCATGTAAGAAACGCCATGAATCTGGGCGCTCATGTTTGCACCATACCCTGGAAGGTAATGAAAATGCTAACCGAAAATGCATTTACTTCAATCGGTACCGAGCAGTTTTTTGAACACACCCGCATGATGACCGTAAAAGTCAGGGATATAATGGGTAAAGCCAACCCGATGGTATCAATGGATGAATCGCTTACAGATGCATTGGTGAAGATGACCGAATCAGGTTATGGTTGTGTAAGCGTGATGAACGGTTCCGGGAAGCTGGAAGGTGTTTTTACCGATGGCGACCTGAGAAGACTAATGGAAAAGGAAGGGAAAGAAGGCCTGTATAAGAAAATGTCAGATTTGAAATACAAAACTCCGGTAACCATCGATGGAGAGGCGCTTTTAAATGAAGCCTCAGCCATTTTTCATGAAAAAAGCGTGGATAATATTATTGTCCTGAATGGCGATGAGGTGGTTGGAATACTTGATATCCAGGACTTAAATTAACGATCTCTTAGTTTGAACGACCTCGAAGCTATATTCACAGATGCCGGTGGCGAATTCAACGAGCCGCCAATCGCCATCAGCCAGAAACTGAAATCCATAAAGGCCTTTCTTTTCGACTGGGACGGTGTCTTTAACGATGGCCGGAAGGACCATCAGGCTTCCAGTGGATTTTCAGAAGGGAATGCCATGGGTATCAATATGCTGCGGTTTTCCGTTTATTTATTACATGGGTTCATCCCCGGAATATTTATCGTAACCGGTGAAGAGAATCCTTCGGCTATACAATTGGTAAAACGGGAATACTACGACGGAGCTTTTTTCGGTGTTAAAAACAAGGTGGATATACTCCCTATTTTAAAAGATAAGTCTGCCCTGCCACCCGAAGAATGTGCGTTTGTATTTGACGACATCCTCGATCTGTCGCTTGCCAAAAAGGCAGGGTTGCGGTTTTTTATACGAAACAAAGCCCATCCGCTTCTGGTGGATTATATCTGGAAAAAACAATGCTGCGAATACATGTCAGGTCACGACGGGGGTAATGATGGTCTTCGCGAATGCTGCGAACTGATCATTGGTCTGAATGGTAATTTTGATGCAACCCTGGACAACCGGGTAAAGTATTCATCAAAATATGTGGATTATCTTGAGCGGAGAAATTCCGTCCAGCCCTGTTTTTACAGGCCCAATACAAATGGATTAGTAGAATTTATACCTGCTTTATAAATACCTTATGCATTTTCTGACAAACCATCAAGTTACACGTGTATTTCTTTAATTAGAGCCATCCAAAACAGCTATATATTCATACAAATAGGTTGAAATTTAGTTTTTGAGACGCTGCTAAGAAGGTTTGGATACCAGGACAGATTACAGGTTTTCCAACAGTTCATCAATGGGAACACGTACCTTGTAATCAGGATCAAAGTATTTAAATACAATCTTCTGTTCCTGATTAATTATATACGTGGCAGGTACCGGCAGGTATTTGTGCTGATTGTCCACACCGGTTTCTTCATATCCCCTGATAAACTCTTCGTATTTATCTTTCGATATTACATGGTAGGCACGCATGATTTCCAGCTTTTCATCATGAAGAATACTAAACGTAGCTTTCGAGACTGAAGTGGTCTTTTGTACCCCATCTTCATGCTCAGGTGTAATGGCAATCAGGACTGCATCTTTTTCCTGAATAAGCGAAAGGGAATCCTGATAATTTCTGAATTGCTGCATGCAATAACGGCACCATGCACCACGGTAAAAGGTGAGTATGACTTTCCCGGATTTTAACGATTCTTTGAGTGAAATAGTCTTGCCAAATTGATCTTTAGCCACAAAATCGGGTGCAAAATCCCCTACCGCAAGCCCTGCCGGATCCGCATGCCCCGGACCAGTAAATACGGCTATGGCATTGAAAATAATTAAAATAAATGCATGCATTTTGATTGATTTTTGTACGAGGATAACATTATCCTGTAGTAATTAGTTCAATAAATATACAATACTTCATTCTTACGCGTTTATTAATTTTCTATCTTTATCCCCCTTTACAGGATAACTGTTGAATATTTTTTATCCAGTCCAATTAATTATGAAAATGAAAACCCTGTTTTTAACATGTAAGCTTGTGCTGTTATTCCTTTTTACAGCCTCTATTCTTACTGCCCAGGAAAGTTCTGAAGAGCAGAATTACGCCCCTGAAGGCTGGCACAATTATGACCGCACAAAACAGATGTACAATGGCGTGAGTACCTCCGAAGCATACACGCTGCTGGAAGGAAAGGAATCGCAAACAGTAATTGTAGCGGTCATTGATTCCGGTGTTGATGTGGATCACGAAGACCTACAGGGCTCCATCTGGATAAATGAAGACGAAGTACCGGGAAACGGTATTGATGATGATAAAAACGGATATGTGGATGATGTGAATGGCTGGAATTTTCTTGGGCCGGTTAAGGAAGACACCTATGAGGTTACACGCCTTTATGTAAAATATCATAAAATATTTGGCGATAAGACGCCTGAAGAAATATCAAAAAGTGAAAGGCAGGAATATGAACTGTACCAGAAGCTTAAGCGTGAACTGGATAATCAGTTGGCAAAAAACAGGGAACAGTATGCCATGATTGATAACTTTTACCAGGTTTATACGAAATCCCAACGCCTCATCAGGGCCTACCTGGATACCGAAGAGGTTACATTGGAAAACTTAAACAACCTGAATTCACCTGATCGTAAAGTGGCAGGAGCACGCGATATCC
>QIDJ01000326.1 GCA_003228395.1 Flammeovirgaceae bacterium | reverse complement strand
CACACAGATAAATCACATCCATATACAATTTATTCCGGTACAGGTTATTGGCTATTGACAAGCGGGCTTGTACATGATTCGGGTCGTTTTCAAGTACTTTATTAAAATCCGCAAGGGCCATCTCGTAATTGCCGAGTTCTTCATAAGCCCGGCCCCGGTTATACAGTGATTTAATGTTATTCGGGTGTAGCTTCAGATAGTCGGTGTAAGCTTCGATGGCTTTTTCATAATTACCCTGATTAAAAAAACTATCTCCAAGGTGCACGCTTTCATCTTTACATCCACATAATATGGCAATCCCCAGCGTCAACCCGATCAATACTCCTTTCATCTATAAAAAAATTTTGGCAAATGTAATATAACCGGCATCAACTACCACCACGACGAATGAACATAACTCGATATCGGATTGCGAATCCCCCGGAAACTGGTAATCTCTACCCCGGCGCTGCCAATGAGCATTTCGGCACGTACTAATAAAGGGATCTTGTTTTCATCATCAGAAATCCAGAATGAAATTGAACTCTCGCCTTCTTCGAATATGGAGTTTTCAGGCATAAGCGGAACAAGTTTCAGAGCCCTGAATTGCCCTGCCCTTGTTTTTATTACTTCTCTCCCCTTGAATACGGTTTTGAAATTATAGAACGTATCCTGAAAAAATGCATTTACTTTTAGCGTATCACCAACCTGAACCGTATCAAAATCAATGGAGCGAATGAGTAAAATACCACCCAGCATATCGTATATGTATTTAGCCGGAGATTTAAATAATTGCGGATCTTTATACAGGCGTGTTTCCTGATCAAGTTCGTGTACCTCAATGTTTCCCGCATCATGATCGAAAAATACGATTTCATTCTTCCTGTACCGGCCTTCAAGAATATTACGATACGTTTTTTGTGGCAAAAGTGAAGCCGTATCTATATAGGCTCCCCAGTGGTCTTCTACATGGGTGATCCAGTCAACAAAACCGCTGGTATTTCCATAAATATCCACTTTATAAGCCGGGCGGTTATTGAATTGATGAATCTGGTCCTGAACGATGGTTTTTCCCCTGCCAACCGTAAAAATGGAAAAATTAAGCCTGTATTCAATGATTTCGCCCGGCGAAAAACTCTTCTGATTGATAACCGGATAAACATCGTTGTCCCGATCACTCGTTACAAATGAGGTTAACCCTGCAAACAACACACCATATAGCAGCCACTTTTTCATAAATCAGATTTCAGGTTTTTCACATTAATACACAAAGTGTATGCCATTTTTGTGACAAAATTAATAAATGTTCACCTACTATACAGCTACATGATGATCTCTGAGCGCCTGATTTAAAGATGTTTTCAGATCGGTGCTTGCCTTACGGGTGCCGATAATAAGTGCGCACGGCACCTGGTAATCGCCGGCCTCAAAGCTTTTAGTGTACGATCCGGGGATCACTACTGATCTTTCGGGTACGTATCCCTTTGTTTCTACTGCTTTGGAACCGGTGACATCTATGATTTTGGAGCTTGCCGTTAATGTCACATTGGCGCCAAGTACGGCCTCTTTACCTACCCGCACTCCTTCCACAACAATACATCTTGAACCCAGAAAAGCTCCATCTTCGATAATAACGGGCGCCGCCTGCACCGGCTCCAACACCCCGCCAATTCCTACGCCGCCACTAATGTGTACGTTTCTGCCTACCTGGGCGCAACTGCCAACGGTTGCCCATGTATCTACCATGGTGCCTGAATCCACATATGCCCCGATATTTATATAAGAAGGCATCATAACCACACCTTTGTTTATAAACGACCCATACCTTGCTATGCCATGCGGCACCACCCGCACTCCCAACTCATCAAAACCGGATTTCAGCGGAATTTTGTCATGAAATTCAAATGGTCCTACTTTAATAGTCCGCATTTCGCTTACCGGAAAATAAAGGATCACCCCTTTCTTTACCCATTCATTCACCTGCCATTTATCTTTTACCGGTTCGGCAACACGCACCTTTCCCTGGTCGAGGTACCTGATTAACGTGTTTATAGCTTCAATCGTATCAGCGTGTTGCAATAACTCCCTGTCATCCCACGCCTCCTCAATGATTTTTTGCAATTCAGTCATTACTTGTATTTCGAAAAGTTTGATTCAACTTAGCAATATTGTTCTTTTACCCGTTCAATGGCTTTGTATAAATTACTCCTTGCCTCGGTTCTTAAGCCGGTAGATGATACACGGATGTATGAAAAATTTGCCTGCTCGCTGACAAAGATAGACAACCTTGAAATTTATGTTGCAGGACAAACAGGAAAAGCGCAGGAGCAAAATGGAAAAATTCACTTTTATCCAGTTTTTGATTTTGGAAGAATAAGCCGTAAACGGTTTATTGCCGGATTTAAAATCGGTAAAATTTTACTTAAAGTTAAACCTGATATAATTATAGCTAATACCCATGAATTACTGATTGTTATGGTGCTATACAAAATATTATTTGGTCGGAAAATTATCTATGATATCCAGGAAAATTACTATAAAAACATCCGGTACGGGGGACATTACCCGCTGCCTTTTAACCTGATGCTTGCCTGGTATGTACGTCTTAAAGAACGGATATTGTTTCCTTTTTTTACACAATGCATCGTGGCCGAAACGTGCTACATTTCTGAAATGCCATATCTGAAATCAAAGGCGCTCACTATAGAAAATAAATTTCTGGCCCCTGGCTCCTACCCTGCCATATCGAATCGTAAACCTATTGCCAAATACCTGGATTTGATTTACACAGGCACGATCGGAAAAACCTACGGAATATTCGAAGCGATTAACCTGGCAAAAATGTTGCTTAATGAAATGCCAGGCACGTTCACAATCATCGGCTACTGTCCTGACAAAAACGTGCTTCACCAGATTATGGCTGCCATTGAGGGGCACC
>QIDJ01000061.1 GCA_003228395.1 Flammeovirgaceae bacterium | reverse complement strand
TATGATGCACAACCCCCAGGTCTTCGGCCCGGCCGGAAATACGTTCCAACTCCTCTTTGTTAAACCCGCCTGTATTTACGGTAACCGAATACACTTCCAGCTCCGGGTTTTCGCTCAGGTATTTCGCGCAGTAGGAGGTATCAAGGCCTCCGCTGAACGCAAGTACACATTTTCTTTTCGTGTTCATTTTCATTTTTTTGTTATACCCGCTGGTATTGGTTTTAATCTATTCCACAAATACTTTTGCCGGCCGCAATTTGCGTTTAATTTTTATTTTGTGAAACCTCAAAAAGCGCATAAACGTAATCCAGCGTTTTTTTCTGGCTTTCTCATCGGTTAAAACCGGCTCCAAACGCGGTTTATACAGCATACCGGTGCACAGGCAATGGGCCTGATTCGTTCGCTGGAGGATATCATAGTTCACACAGCCTTTGCATCCTGACCAGAATTCGATATCATTTGTGAGTTCAGAAAATGTAACCGGTTTATACCCCAGGTCGCTGTTGATTTTCATAACCGCCATGCTGGTGGTGATGCCGAATATTTTTGCATTGGGGTATTTCTTCTGAGAAAGCTCGAAAACTTTCATTTTGATTGTAATGGCCAGGCCTGTCTTACGAAAATCCGGATGCACAATCAGCCCGCTATGGGCCACATACCGATTGTGACTCCAGGTTTCAATATAACAGAAACCCACAACCTGGTTGCCATGAATGGCAATTACGGCTTTTCCCTCGACTATTTTAGTACTGAGGTAGGCGGCGGACCGTTTAGCAATCCCCGTACCCCTGTCTTTCGCCGCTTCTTCTATCATGAAGCTGATATGCCCGGCATGGACCAGGTGCTGAATACCTGCCACGTGAACAGTAATATCCATTACTGAAAGGTTTTAATGTTGGAAATTTTTTAGAAAATAAAGTTGATGAAGCGCGCATGGTACGTAACCATGCATTATGCAAATATTACCCCAGAAGGGGCCTCGCGTTCCTTGCCGGTCTCGCGTTAAAAGAGAAATATGTCGCTTTTGTTTGCATAAAGAGCTGGCAAATGTACAGGTTTTTTTAAAACTGCAAAATAAAAAGTAACAAACTTCAGCTTTTTGGAAACCGGATCACTTCCGTATTACCTTTGCCGTTCAAAAAAAAACAGAATGAAAGAATTAAATGTTGCCATTATCGGCTGCGGAAATTTAGGGCTCTCTATCGTTCACGGTTTACTTGGGAATGCAAGCATAGCTCCCGGAAGTATAACCGTTACAAAAAGAAATATTGAATCCATACGTGACCTGGAAGCAAAAGGAGTACAGGTTACCACAGACAATGCAGCGGCGGTACGTGCATCTGACCTCATACTGATAGCCGTAAAACCCTATGACATGGAAGGCATTCTCCGCGAAATCAGCGAAGTGGTTAATCCCCAAAAGCATACCCTCGTTTCGCTTGCCACCGGTGTTTCGCTTAAAGAAATCGAAGGGGTACTGTCAAAGCCGGTTCCGTTGTTTCGGGCTATGCCGAATATTGCTACCGATATCCGTGAATCTGTAACGTGTATTTGCGAGACCCGCGCCGATAACGGGCACCGGAAAGCGGTAGAGTGGGTATTCGGCCACCTGGGCACCACCCTGCATATCAACGAAGACCTGATGGAGGCCGCCACCATTCTGGGCGCGTGCGGAATAGCGTATGTGTTACGGTTTATCAGAGCGATGATCCAGGGCGGTATCCAGATCGGGTTTGATGCCGAAACCGCCAAAAATATTGTAAACCAGACCGTAAAAGGAGCGGCAGAATTGCTGATCACGAAAAACGAACATCCTGAAATGGAAATCGACAAAGTGACCACACCAAAGGGTTGCACCATTGTCGGACTGAATGAAATGGAACACCAGGGATTCAGCTCATCACTGATCAGAGGCATCGTAGCGTCGTTTGAAAGGATTGAGAAGTAGGCCTGTCCATTGTATTTGATTGAAACGCCGTAATCTGAAAATTATGGATATCGAAGACCGGAAAGAAATTTGGCAACGTACAGATAATATATTAATTTCAAAAAAATCAACGAACACATAAATATTTCTGCATTATGAAAACAATCATAGCCGCTTTTATATTGGCAATTTCACTGATTGCCAATTCCTCATTCGGTCAATCTTCCAAAAAGATCAGCAAGGAAAAGCAGGCTGTTATCCAGTCGGTTGAAGCCCATAGGGAGGCGCTCATTGAACTCAGCGATCAGATCTGGGCCTTTGCCGAAACGGCCCTGAGGGAAAGCAAATCTTCAAAAGTGCTGGCAGATTATGCCGAATCACAGGGTTTTAAGGTGGAACGCAGCGTTGCCGGCATGCCCACCGCTTTCATAGCCGAATATGGTTCGGGCAGGCCAATCATCGGGATATTAGGCGAATTTGATGCGCTGCCGGGTATATCACAAAAAGCAAGCCCTGAGAAAGAGCCCCTGCATGAAGGAGCTGCCGGGCATGGTTGTGGTCATAATCTGTTTGGCGCCGGCAGTCTGGGCGCCGCCATCGCCATAAAGGAAATGATAGAACAAGGAAAGCTGAAAGGAACCATCCGGTTTTACGGCACGCCGGCGGAAGAATCGGTGGGCGGTAAGATTTACATGGCCCGTGACAGGTTTTTTGACGACCTGGACGTTTGTCTCGACTGGCACCCGGGCCGCGAAATCAAAGCCAATGTGCAAAGCTCCAAGGCGCTTATTGATTTTAAAGTTGAATTTTTCGGCAAAGCAGCGCATGCCTCTGCCGATCCGTGGAACGGCCGCAGCGCATCTGACGGGGTAGAGCTTTTTACGATGGGTGTAAATACATTCCGGGAGCATGTCCGTACTACCGTTCGAATGCACTATGTGATCTTGTCGGCAGGTGATGTGCCCAATGTAGTGCCCGAATATGCTAACGTATGG
>QIDJ01000220.1 GCA_003228395.1 Flammeovirgaceae bacterium | reverse complement strand
GAATATTTAAACGCCATCGGTGAAGAACTTTTGGCCAATTATATTATGCGAATATCAAAGCCAGAACCTTTGCAGGAAGCAATTCACATCAAACTACTACGCTTGTTTAAATTATTTCTTTATGTTGGAGGAATGCCTGAGGTTGTTCAGGACTACATTAGTAATAGAAATATTGAAACTGTAAGATCGATCCAGCATGATATACTGGAAGCATATAAAAGAGATTTTTCAAAATATACTGAAAGAAATCAAGCGATTAGGATTTCGGAACTTTGGAATTCCATTCCAGGGCAATTAGCAAGAGAAAACAAGAAGTTTAAATATGGTGAAGTTCGAAAGGGAGGGCGTTCCTCTATGTTTGAACAAACTATTGAATGGCTCAGAAAGGCCGGGTTAGTAAATATTGTTTACAATGTTTCAACCCCGAAAATACCTGTTACTGCATACGCAGACTATTCAAAATTTAAAGTTTATCTACATGATGTTGGACTATTAGCGGCAGAGCTTAATATTACTTCGGATTTGATAATTACACCAGGGAAAATCTTTAATGAATTTAACGGGGCTTTTATCGAAAATTTTATAGCCCAGGAATTGACAAGCCTTGGGTATAACCAACTTTTCTACTGGACTTCGAAAAGTGATGCTGAGGTAGATTTTATATTGGAATCAGAAAGCAATATTTTCCCTGTTGAAGTAAAAAGTGGTATGAACCGAAATTTAAAGAGTTTAAGAAGCTATTCTGATAAGTATAATCCGGTCAAGATTTTCAGGCTATCACCTAGAAACCTTATTCAATCTGATGATTTTATAAATATCCCACTATATGCAGTTATTCTTCTGAAGAAATTCATTTAATTTAAGCGGTGTATCCCACAATGTCGGTGAACATAATAGCGGCTAGTCTTCTGTCTTGTTTCATCTGTTTCAAAAGAAATTATGGTGAACCTGCCTTCGTTAAAACTCCGGCAGGCAGGCATTATTGCTGCATGACGACGATCTTGCATGGATATTTCAGTACGTCTTTGCAGGAACAATATCACGCATAGAAAAATAGATTCCAATGATATTTGTCATGATGAACTACAATAAAAAACAGAAATCGTAAGTAATTCTGCGGTTTTGGTAATTAGATAACGATTTTGACGCAGATGCAATCTGTGCCTACATTTTATTCATATCTTCCCTTCAATCGCTTGCTAAAACGTAACCGCGAATTGCATTCGTGGTTGCAGGTAAATAGGACACTTATTTTTGCCACAGATGCAATCTGCGGCTACGTATTTTATATCACCCCCCTAAGAATCTTCCGTAGGTGACTCTAAGGAGGATAAAACGCAAGGTCCAGGCAAAAAAACAGTAAATTACCTGTGGGTTTGAAGGTGACCTTGCCTGGGGGTTATTATTGACAAATACGTACGGGCAATCTCTTTGCTCCCCAGTCACCCTGAACATCTTCAAAATGACCATTAATGGGTGTTTTACAGAAGGTACATTTTCCATTTTTTATATGATATGCTCCCAACTCATACCAGTTCCGCTCAATTAATACATGGCCGCATTCAGGACAATTCGTACTCGAACCCTTCAAATCTCTTACATTACCTACATAAACGTAGTGTAAGCCTTCAGAAATGGCGATCTGCCTGGCCCTGGTTAATGTTTCTGCCGGTGTAGGAGGATGACCTGTCATTTTATAATCCGGATGAAAGGCCGTGAAGTGAAGAGGAACATCCGGGCCCAGGTTATTTATGATCCAATCACAAAGCCCGTGCAAATCTTCATCACCATCATTTTCACCAGGTATGATCAAATTGGTGATCTCGAGCCATACATTGGTGTGTCGCTTTAAATAACACAATGTATCCAGTACCGGTTGTAATTTACTTAAGGTGAGTTTTTGGTAAAATTTTTCATTTAATGCCTTTAGATCAATGTTGGCTGCATCTATATGATCAAAGAATTCTTTCCTTGCTTCGGGTGTGATGTAGCCTGCTGTAACGGCAATGGTTTTAATCCCAAGTTCATGACAAGCCCTTGCAGTGTCAATCGCATATTCAGCAAAAATTACCGGATCATTATACGTAAATGCAACGCTTGTGCATTTCATTCTTTTTGCACACAGAGCTATTGCCTCCGGAGATGCAGGTTCATTTCGCCGGTCCCATTCCCGGGATTTGCTGATTTCCCAGTTTTGACAAAACCGGCATCCCAGGTTACAACCGGCCGTGCCAAAGGAAAGAACCGGGGTGCCCGGAAAGAAGTGATTAAGGGGTTTTTTTTCAACCGGATCAATACAAAAACCACTGCTGTAGCCGTATGTGGTCAACACCAATTGATTTTCTACATTTTGACGCACAAAACAAAATCCGCGCTGGCCTCTTGATAACGTACAGTACCTGGGGCAGAGCCGGCATATTACACGGCCGTTCTTATTCTCCCAATATCTTGCAACATATTCTTCCAATTGAAAAATTGTTCACATCTACAATTTATTGCACGGAACATTAGATTCCAATGATATTCGTCATACCGTGAGATATTCCAGGTATCTTTCCAGACTACAGTTTGTAAACGAACTTACAGTCCAACATCGACATTTTAAAGAAATAGTATATCATTTCAGGAAATCTGTGTAAAAAATAGCTGATGAAATAAACTACCGGTCTTTATTCCCGCTCGTCAATCAATATGTGATATCTGAGGTCGAGCGGTGAAAGTCCATCACTGATTTTGCTGATAAAGTCAGCGTCTTCAAGAAAAAAATTCAGAAAATTGAGTGTACGTTCCTGAGGGGCGCCTCCCGGAAACAGCTTTTCTTTCCAGGCGGCAAGCTGCCCGACTGCCCGATCAGATCATCATGATGCCTTTTCTCTGCTTTCAGAAGTTTTTTCTCAATTTTTTGCAATCCGTTTAATGTTTTTGCCGCTTCTGCTTTCACTACCGGCGCCAGGGTAACATCAACGACTTCTGCTTTGGCAGCCAGCTCTTCAAACAGATGCGATAATGCATCCCTTTCTTCTTCAAGCTCCAGTTTGTTGTCTGACACTTCGCCAACCAGTTTATCACTCAGCACAGCTACCGGTTCAAATATATCCGGCACAGCTGCTTTTGTCATACTCAGCTTTCTGAAGGTAGTATGATCGATATATAGTGCAAAATTTCGTGGCAGGAGAATTGGATATGCGATTTTGTAATGGTCGAATACCGTTTTTAGTTGCAGCCAGTACACCACTTCAGCCGGGCCACCCACATACGCCAGATTAGGAAGAATGCATTCCTGATAGACAGGCCTGAGAATTACATTCGGACTGAATTTTTCGGGCTCATTTTCTGCAAGGTCCAGTATTTCAATTTCGCTGAAATTCAATTCTGAATTCAGTATTTTTAACCTCCCGTTTTCGTGCACAATCCGTTCACGGATACCGTCGTCAAGATAAAATAAATTAATTTCCCTGGAATTGAGCTGCGGTTTGTAACCTAATGCTGCAAGTTTCTCAGACTGATCTTCTACCATCGAAAATGCAGTATGGTTTTGTAATTCATCCTTAATTATATGCCTGAATGATTGTTTCAATGTATGATCATCCGGTTCGACAACCACAAGCCCTTCCTCTCCAAAAAGTTCATTCACGTAGTACCTCACTGCTTCACTCAGTGTGCCATGTTCAAGGTACGCCTTTTTGAAAATACCGTTGTCCCCCGGCATCTCATTAAGCAGTTCCTCCAAAGAATGCGGATCCATACGGCCTACAGCTCCTTTCCGGTCATTCTCACAGGAATACTTGGTACC
>QIDJ01000008.1 GCA_003228395.1 Flammeovirgaceae bacterium | reverse complement strand
CATAACTTGTTCGGGGTAGGTTTTTATCAAAAAGGCTTTATTTCCGAAAACTATTATTTTATTAATGTTGTAACCATTACCTCCTACATATTTCTGGTGGGAAGCGTGATTTTTTTAAAAGGAATAATCAAGTCACGAGAGGATGAAAAAGAAGAATTAATTGAAAAACTAAACGCCCAGAATGAAGCGCTTACCAATCAAAATGTGGCAATAGAAAACCAAAAACAGGAGCTGATCAGGGCCAGAGATCTTATAGAAGTGCAAAAACACGAACTAGTAGAGAAAAACATAGAACTTGAACAACACATTGACCAGAAAACACGTGACCTTCTTAAAACAAATAAGGAACTGATACAGTATAATAATGAATTAAGACAATTTTCTTATACCATCTCGCATAATCTGCGCGCGCCGGTGGCCAGCCTTATCGGGCTAACAAACATCATTAAAAAGGATAAACTGAATGATGAAAACAAGCTCATTGTAAACCACATCAAAAAGTCAGCAGAAAACCTGGATACTGTATTTAAAGACCTGAACAAGATTATTGATATAAGAAGCTCGCTGGCAGCAGTAAAGGAAAAAGTGGTTTTATCACAGGAAATAAAGGAAATAAAATCATCGCTAAAAAATGAGATTAAAAACAGCGATGCGGTATTTGAAGAAAACATTGAAATCGACATCGTTTTCTCCATACGCCCGTTTATCAACAGCATTTTATACAACCTTATCAATAATGCTATTAAATATAAATCAAGAAGAAGAAACCTGATCATAAAGATTTCATCAAAGCCGGAAGGCGAAAACGTGATAATTATGGTAGAAGATAATGGCATCGGTATGGACATTGAAACCTACAAGGATGACATCTTTAAAATGTACAAACGTTTCAATCAGCACACCCAGGGTAAAGGCCTTGGGCTGTATCTGGTAAAACTTCAGGCCGAGTCTCTCGGAGGCGATATTCAGGTAAGCAGTAAACTTAACAGAGGAACACGGTTCTCACTGGTTCTTAAAAATGTCGGTGATTTGCAGGATCAGACCGTTCTTGAAAATGAGTACGCACGCGTATTTTATGATGCATTTTCCAATGCAACCGGTATCATCTGGAAAAGAGATATATCCACGGAGGAGTACCGGGAGATGTTTATTAAAAACCTGGAAATTTTCAGAAGCTATAAAACCCCTTTCTGGATATCGGACATGAGAAAAGTAAGTCGGGTTTCGCCCGAAGATCAGCAATGGTTAATTAAATCCATCATTCCGGAAGCAGTTGAACATGGCCTTAAAAAACTTGCCATGGTTATTAAACCAGATATTTTTGACGAACGTCAAAAAGTTTATATGGAAAAGTTACAACAAATTTTTAAAGCGAACGGGGTTGAAAGCGGCTTCTTCATTGATCTGGAAAAGGGAAGAAAATGGCTGCTGAATTAACTTTTCACTGCACACTGCAAAACAACTGATTATCTTTACCTGCAAAATACATTTACTTCGTAATCCGTTTTATCTGTAAATCGATGAAATTATTCAGGATTATAAAAAAGCTGCTTTTCTGGACGCTGCTACTTGCAGGGGTAATCCTTACCGCAGGTATTATCTCCACTGTTATTTATAAAGACAGAATAATAAAACAACTGATCCGGAAAGCTAATACGTACCTGAATACGCCGGTCAGGATTGATAAAATTGACCTGAATATCTGGGATAAATTTCCGCAAATAGCCGTCAGTTTCAACGATATTATTATAGAAGAGTCATTCGAAAACAGCACTTCTCCTCTGCTCATTGCACAAAAAACCTATATCATCCTGAACCCGTTCGATCTGATACGCGGTAAATATGAAGTGAATCAAATTTTTATCGAGCATGGGGAATTTTTTATAAAAGTTGATAAAAACGGTAAAAACAATTATACGATTTTCCGGTCAGGAAATGGCACACCAAACGACTCCCTTACAATTAATCTCAGCAGGATATTTCTGAGCGATGTAACCATTCACTATTTTGACGGCAGAAAAAATCAGGAACATAGTTACTATACCGGAAAACAAGCTGCCTCGCTCACATTTAAGCAAAACATTTACCATATCCAAACCAAAGGTGACCTCTCCTGTAATTTCATAAAAATTGACGGCCGAACGCTGTTTGCTGATAAAAGTTTTTTCATCAATGCAATGCTTACCTATAGCACCGGTGAAAACCGGCTTGAGTTCCAGCCTTCGTTATTTCAGCTTGCGGATTCAAAATTTAAACTTCAGGGTAGCGTTGACCTGTCCGGCGAAACAATACTGGACCTGAACATTACGGGAATTGAAACCAGTATCCACACGTTGCTCAGTCTGCTCCCGGAGACCCAAACCCGGAAATACAGAGACTATAAAAGCCGCGGTGAAGTGTATTTTTCCATGACCCTGAACGGAAACCCCGGTAATGCCATAGCTTTGTCGAGCAGTTTTGGACTCACGGATGCTACGGTTATTTACCCTGAATCATCCACGCAGGTCGATGACCTGAACATGCAAGGAACACTTACTATTAATTCCATATACAGGCCGGAAGATGGTTCAGTTATCCTGGAAAATATCACCGGATCGGTAGGTGGAAAGTCATTTAGCGGAAATCTTTCGATCGAAAACTTTACCGACCCCTACCTGCATTTCGTTATGGATGGAGCAATTTCAGCCACGGAATTGCTTAAACTTTTTCCTGTCGTGCAGCTTACATCGGCGGCGGGCGCTATTTCTGGAAACGTACGTTTTGAAGGGAAAATGAGCGATCTGAAAAGCCGCTACACCGCCGGTAGGGTGAGCGCCTCCGGAAATTTAAATCTTGATGATGTCGTAATTGTGTTCAAAGACCATTACCCCCCGGCAACACATGTTACAGGTCATTTCCAGTTTAGCAAAAATGACCTGTTGATTTCTGAG
>QIDJ01000105.1 GCA_003228395.1 Flammeovirgaceae bacterium | reverse complement strand
ATCAGTGTTGAACCGGTAGCCCGGAGCCACAACAATTTACTTCCGGTAAGTTTTCGAAGTTTCTGGAAAATATAAACATCAAGAAACTGACCCAGCAGAAAGGCGGTCAGCGAACCGATAATAATGCCCAGCCCCTGGGTGAAAACCGTGTTGAAAGCATAATTTATATCAAATGGATGGCCTTCCGGATCCACACTGTTTATATCAAGCCAAAATTGTGCCGGGGTCAGCCTGGTGACGGCAAAAATAACCACGAACGCGTATGCGATAAGCGCCGATGCAAGGAATGTTACTTTTCGTACTCCTTGTTTTCCGAAGTATTCATTGATGATGTCGGTGGTGATAAATACTACAGGCCAGATCAGTGCGCCCGCCGTGAGGTTGAAATCAAGTGTAAAATCTTCGAACAGCCTGATTTTGGCTGGAGCAAGGCCAAATATGGCTTCAAGAGAAAAAATCTTGACACCGATTAGTTCAGCCAGGATGGCATTGGTAATGAATATTCCACCCAGGATCAGGAACAGCGTATTCCTTTTGTCTTTTCCGGTTTTATCCAGGTGTGCATTACGGACCATATTGGATTATTTTATCTGTTTTGGCTCTATTCTTCAACGCAAAACGTTTTTCCTTCCAATGCAAGCTCTGTTTCACCGAAGGTTTTACTTGCCTCGGATTGAAATTCGGAAACAGTTCTATACCGCGCTGAATAATGTCCGATAATGAGTTTGTCCACATTTGCCGCTTTTGCAATCTTAGCCGCCTGTTCTGCTGTGGTATGATATGTTTTGGCTGCAATATCCTCTTTTTCTTTTAAAAAGGTTGATTCATGATAAAGTAAATCTACCCCTTTGATATAAGAAATTAGTTGCGGGTCATATACCGTATCAGAACAGTAGGCATATGATCTTGATTTCTTAGGAGGTAGCGTGAGGTCTTTATTTTTATAAATCACTTTTCCCGATTGATCGCTCAGATCCATGCCCGACCTGAGCCTGGCAATATCCTGAATTAAAATATTATCTGGTAGTTTTTCTTTAATTATACGCCTCGGTTTAGGTTTTTCGCGGAAAACGAACCCCCAGCAAGGTACCCGGTGGCTAAGCGGAAAAGCATGCACGGTATGTGTCGTAGTTTCATGAATCAGATAAAGTGTATCTTCGGTTAACTCGGTTAGTTTAGTTTCGAATCTGATAACCGTATTGGAATATTTAAGCTGGATGGCAATAATTTCACTTAAACCGGGCGGAGCAAATATCTTCAACGGTTTTTGCCTTCCGAGCAGATGCATCGAAGAGATTAGTCCGGTAAGGCCCAGGTAATGATCGCCATGAAGGTGACTTATAAAAATGGCGTTGATCCTGTTTTGTTTCAAACGGAATTTCATCAGGCTCAGTTGTGTGCCTTCACCGCAATCAATCAGGTAATAAGTGTTGTTTATCGTAAGTAATTGTGCCGCATGAAGGCGTCCGTAGGCCGGTACCGAGGAACCGGAACCCAGTATTTTAAGACAGAATGTCAAACCCGGATGCTAATTGTCTGAATCTTCTGCATTCAGGTCGTTTTCCATTTCATTCATAAATACCGCATCCACAGATTCTTCAACGGTCGGAAGGATGTTGAGCACACCGTCAAGCTGGCTGATCTTGATAAGCTTCATAACATGGTCTGAAAGGCATGCAAGCACAAATATTCCTCCATTCTGTTGAATGGTACGGTTTCCGACCAGCAATGCACTTAACCCGGATGAATCGGTATATTTTACTTCTGCCATATCAAGGATAATATTTTTCACCCCTTCGGCATGCAGTGTAACAAACTCTGATTTTAACTGAGGAGCCAGGTTTGTGTCCAGCTTTTCTTCATTCAATCGTAGTATGGTGTATTTTTCTTCTTTGTTTACCGAGTATTTCATCTCCTGTTTTCTTTTATTTTGATTTTTTTAAATAATTGATTTAGTTTTCTTAATCTGAAGCCAATTTAAAATATTATCGTGAATTCTTTTATCAATGGGCCTTGAATTTCCTCTTTTGAGGGGTTCTCCTATAAATTGTTCATACAATTCGAGATATCGTCCCGAAATTTCCAATACTTTTTCATCCGTCATTTCAGGCATCTGTTGTCCGGCCAGCCCCTGAAAGCCACACGATATCAGCCATTCTCTTACAAATTCTTTTGAAAGTTGTTTCTGATGCGCACCGGCACGCTGCCGCTCATTATACCCATCGGCATAAAAGTAACGGCTTGAATCAGGGGTATGTATTTCGTCAATGACAAAAATTTCGTTTCCAATTTTACCGAATTCATATTTTGTATCAACCAGAATCAGCCCTTTATTTGCTGCCATTTCAGTACCCCTTTCAAATAAACGGTAAGTCAGCGTTTCGAGTTTTACATAATCATCTTCTGTCACAAGACCATTTGTAATGATGTCCTCGCGGCTGATATCTTCATCGTGTCCTTCTTTGGCTTTGGTGGAGGGGGTGATGATTGGTTCGGGAAACTTGTCGTTTTCCTTTAATCCATCTGGCAGGGGTACACCGCAAAGTGTTCTTTTGCCACTTTTGTACTCTCTCCAGGCGTGGCCGGCCAGATATCCCCTGACCACCATTTCAACAGGATATGGATCACATTTTTTACCAATGGATACATTTGGATCGGGTACATGTTCCAGCCAGTTGGAAACAATATCGCGTGTGGCTTCCAGATTCCGGGCTGCTATCTGGTTTAGCACCTGTCCTTTGAAGGGAATGGGGCGGGGAAGTATTACATCAAAAGCAGATATGCGGTCTGATGCCACCATAACCAATTTATCATCGATAAAATAGACATCCCTGACTTTGCCACGATAAAATCCTGTCTGGCCTGGAAATTTGAAGTTGGTTTCTTTAATTGCTTCCATCTCAATGCAAATTTATACGGTGTGTATGACTATAAAAACGAATAATCT
>QIDJ01000332.1 GCA_003228395.1 Flammeovirgaceae bacterium | reverse complement strand
ATTGCTTTAACCGTTTTGAGAACCAATTCGGCTCCCTTGTGCATCAGTCGTTCGTACAGCGTGCCGGCTGTATCACTGTCTTTTATCATTACCTTTTCCTGGAAAATGATATTTCCCGTATCGATTCGATGTTGAAGAAAAAAGGTAGTGACCCCGGTTTCTTTCTCACCATTTATGATTGCCCAGTTGATGGGCGCCGCCCCGCGGTATTGCGGGAGGAGGGAAGCATGCAGGTTGAATGTGCCGTATTCCGGCATTTCCCAGACTACGTCGGGTAACATTCTGAAGGCGACCACCACCTGCAAATTGGCTTTCAACGACTTTAAATCTTCGATAAATCCGGAGTTTTTCAGGTTGGTGGGCTGCAATATTTTCAACTTATTTTTTTCACAGTATTTTTTAACCGGCGATGCAGACAGCTTTTGCCCCCTTCCGCCAGGTTTATCGGGGGCAGTGATTACGCCAACCACATGGCAACCGTTTTGCAGGAGTATCGAAAGGCTGGGAACGGCAAAATCAGGGGTGCCCATAAACACGATCCGGAGGTCTCTCATCAGGGATGAATAAATTTCAGGAACAAAACTATATGAAAATAGCCTGTATTGTAAGTGTTGAAGTATTCATATACATGATTACCTGGGTAATTCATTGGTTTTAAGCACGATGTGGCAGCGCTTCCGAAGCTATTCAAAATCCGGATACAGGAGATATTTTTTTCGTAAAACTTTAAACCGGGTAATATCACTGGTCCAGGAAGCTCGTATTTCATCGGCAGACAAACCCTCTTCAATTTGCCTTTTCAACACATCGGTTCCGGCCAGTGTATTGAAATAATTGTTAAAAAACGATGCTTTGTCAGGAAACCGGTTAAAGAAATCAATGAGCCACGTAAGGTCAATTTTATTTATGAATTCCGTATTTCTTAAGTCGATACCGTAGCAGGTTTCTCCTTCATACTTCGGATGCGTGGCCATTCCGGGCATGGACTCAGGTCTAAAACTAAAGGTTCCCATTCCTTCATCCGGATAACCTACCACCTGAAAAGGGAAGTGTGTTCCCCGGCCGACGCTCATTTTCGTGCCTTCGAAAAAGCATAGTGAAGGGTAAAGATTGATAGCTGTGTCGTTGGGCAGGTTTGGAGAGGGTTTAACAGGTAAGGAATAATGATCTTTATGCGAATAATTCTTAACCGGTATTACTTCGAGCTCACATTTTACGCCATTGGCCAGCCATCCTTCTTCATTGATCATAGTGGCAAGTTCGCCTACCGTCAAGCCATGAACAACAGGAATGGGATGCATCCCCACAAAAGATTCAAACCCGGGTTTTCTAATCGGCCCGTCCACATAATGTCCGTTCGGATTCGGCCTGTCAAGTACAATAAACGGGATGTTGTTTTCTGCGCAGGCCTCCATGGCGTAGTGCATGGTGCTGATAAAGGTGTAGAACCGGGTTCCTACATCCTGAATGTCAAATACCATCAGATCAATTCCTTCCAGGTCCGCCGGATCGGGTTTGCGCTTTTTTCCGTACAGTGAAATGATTTTTACATCCGTTTTGGAGTCGGTATCATTATCAATATATGCGCCGTCGTCGGCTGTGCCTCTGAAGCCATGTTCCGGTCCAAAAACAGCTTTGACCCTAATATTTCTTGCCACCAGTGTATCCAGTAAGTGCGTGGCGCCCACCATGGAAGTATGGTTTATAACCAGCCCGGCGGATTTTCCGGCAAGAAGCGGTAAGTAGGTTTCCATTTGCATAACAGCAGGAGTAATTTTTCCTTTTTCAGTGTTTTGAAGCGCTTTTCCGCATCCGGTTACCATCAGACCGGCAAAGCCAAGAAAGAGATACAGTAAGATATTCAAATTATATG
Source organism: Flammeovirgaceae bacterium (assembly GCA_003228395.1). Taxonomy (GTDB): domain Bacteria; phylum Bacteroidota; class Bacteroidia; order Cytophagales; family Cyclobacteriaceae; genus SZUA-230. Next base: position 1,109 of record QIDJ01000332.1, on the reverse strand, counting down.
TAATTTTCAGGTTAGTTCAAAAGTAACAGTGTTTGCGTTAAAATGAATTATTTTATCGTTTATCAGTACGTAATTATACACTTGATCCGTTTATTTTAAAAAAATATAAAAAATCAGAATATTGAATCTCCCGTTATTCATTTCAAGAAGAATCAGCGAGCCGGATGAAAACACTTTCTCATCTACTATTCATAAAGTAGCTGTGGTCAGCATTGCCCTTGGCCTTGCGGTAATGATCCTGGCGTTTTTTATTCTTCTCGGATTCAAAAATACCATTAAAGAAAAAATTTACAGCTTCAACGGACATCTGGTTATATCGAAGTACACCCTGGGCCAGTCATATCATGAAGATCCGGTATCTGTAAACTATCCGTTTATTCAGAATTATAGCGAATACGACTTTATCGATCATATTCAGGAGTTTAGTCATAAAGCAGGATTGATCAAAACCGAGGAGGAAGTGGATGGCGTGATTTTTAAAGGAGTGAGCGAGCGCTTTTCACTCGACCATTTTGCAGGCAACCTAAAATATGGCGAATTCATTGATTTTAAGGAAGAGGGATATTCCACTGATGTAGTATTAAGTTATAAAATATCTCAAAGACTGAAACTGGACACCGGTGACCGGTTTATTATCCATTTTATACAGGATCCGCCGCGTTCGCGCCGGCTGGATGTAGTAGGAATTTATGAAACAGGTATGGAAGATTTTGATGATAAAATCATAATCGGGGATATCGGGATGGTAAGAAGATTAAATAACTGGGCTGACTCGCTTGCCGGCGGATTTGAAGTATATATAAAAGATGTTGATAAGATTGACGAGGCATATGAAAAACTGTATGACATTGCCAGCTACGACCTGTTTATACAAAAAGTGAGCGATAAGTACATTCAGATATTTGACTGGCTTCATCTGATTAATAACAACGTAACCATTTTTCTGACGCTGATCTTGTTTGTTGCCAGTTTTAATATGGTTTCCATTGTGCTTATTCTGATTATGGAAAGAACGCAGATGATCGGGGTGTTGAAAGCGATGGGCGCCGATAATTCTATGATCCGGAAAATTTTCCGCTACCAGGGCATGAGCCTGATCCTCAAAGGTC
>QIDJ01000123.1 GCA_003228395.1 Flammeovirgaceae bacterium | reverse complement strand
GCTTCACTGCCCATTTTGCCGGAGGAAAAATAAGTACTGAATGAATTGTCAGGCAGTCGTCTGGTAATCAATGGTGAATGAAGGAAGGAGGAAATATAATCTTCAGGTTTTTCCATCACCAGATAAACTCCCTGAGAAGTTTTATTGATTTTAACTTCGGCGTAGTTGTTATACAAAGGGAATAGCCCCAGGTGATGTAAAACAATAAATGAAAATCGATTGCGCCAATAGTTTTTGTCCATCACCAGGTTAGTAAGTGAAAATTTGTTCAGGCTTTTGCCATCAATATTCAGCGGTTTGTTCAAAGATACCGCAAAGCTTTTACGCCGAAAATTTAGCGTGCTGCTACCACGCAAGTGGCAGGATTTGGTATCAAGAATTTCCGAGTTATAACTTAGTGTGAAATTTTTTATTATCTTTTTCTTGCCCCGTAATTGAAGGATATATTCATATTCTTTTTCCAGCATAGTGAATCGAAAAACTCGGGTGATTCCCGCATTTGACTTTTTAAATTCCAGGTGCTGGCCATTTCCCCATGCCGGGAAACATACGATGACCGCAAATATGAATTTACGTATAATCACGTCGAAGTGAATAATCCCTAACAGGATTACAGGATAATTAAAATTCAATATACGGAAATTCGTTGATTACCAAATAATGGAAGATGTTTTCAGCTACACGGTTCCTGTCTTGTGCTACTCAGTGATCCGGTTGTATTTTTTAAGTATCTCCATTACCTTATCAACGGGTAATTCTTCTACAATCCGGCCCTGATAGCCTTCCATGGTTTCGGCAGCGAACAGGCTGTTGATGATGGCTTCTTCGGTCGCTTCTATGGCTGCCATAAACAGGGGCGACATCCGGTCGTTACGCAATTCATGATTTCCGGTCATATTCGAATCAGACTGGTAGCTATCGCGTAATGATACATCTGTTGAAAATGCAATGACATAATCGCCGCTTCCGTTTGAAGCAATACCTCCGGTTTTTCCCATACCTAACAAGGCCCTTTTAGCCAGTCTTTTCAGATTTCGGGAAGTGACAGGTGCATCGGTAGCTACGATGATCATGCAGGATCCGTCGGAAGACTCAATCCTGTTTTTGAATGCATATTTGCCCAGCTCTTCGCCCACCGGAGCTCCATTGACAACCAGCACCCCGCCAAAATTAGTCTGAACAAGTACGCCAATGGTGTATCCCCCCAATGACTCGGGCAGTTTACGTGACGCACTGCCAATGCCTCCTTTGAAACCAAAACATACTGTGCCCGTTCCGGCACCCACGTTTCCTTCCTGCACAATTCCGGAAGAAGCGGATTCAATGGCTTTCAATACATCCTGTTCGGTAATGTGCCTGCCCCGGATATCATTCAGGTATCCGTCATTGGTTTCGCCTACAACCGGATTCACAGACCGTACCTTATTGTTCGACGGCTGCTCCAACGTGAAGGTTATAAGTGCATTGGATGCCTCCGGTACACTGAGCGTATTGGTAAGTATGATTGGCGTCTCCATATATCCGAGTTCCGCTACCTGGCTGTAACCGGCCAGTTTGCCGAAACCGTTACCTATATAAATGGCGGCAGGCACTTTTTGCTGAAAAACGTTATCAGTGTGTGGGAGTATGGCAGTTACGCCTGTCCGGATATCGGCGCCTTCAATTCGCGTAACATGGCCTACCTGTACACCTTCCACATCAGTGATGGCATTCATTTTTCCTGCCGGCAATACGCCGATGATGATGCCTGCTTCGCGTGGCCGTAGTGTTTGTCCGTATCCTGAAAGCGCAGTTGACAAAAGGCAAAGAGCAAGTAAATATTTCATCATATGTAAATTATTTTTGTTCAACAGAGGCTTCAAACAGAAGTTTGGTATCAGGATCAGGAATCAGCTCGTCAGGGGTATTGGGCAGGACAAAAGTAAAACGCTGGTCACGTTCGGACACGCTTGCGGTATAAATTTCATCGTTTATTCCAAAATCAATCGGAAACTCAAATATATATTCCTGTGTTTGTGAAATAGCAACGTTCAACTCCTTGCTTTTCATATCATAGCTCCAGATAATGTTCAGTTCCGGATGTCCTGCTGTAAAAATCCATTGGTTAAAGAATGTGTCAAGTTCTATGCCTGATACTTTTTCAAGGGTATTTTTAAAATCTTCTGTCAGTGCATTGCTATTTTGGAAACTTATATAATAGCGCCGGATGCCATTGATAAAATTTTCATGTCCAACCTTATTTCGCAGCATATGCAACACCCAGCTTCCCTTCTGGTACGAGTTGGTATTCAGCAACCGGGTATATTCCTTGATTCCGGTATTTACAACCGGCGCAGGGTTTTCATGATAATAACTTACAACCCTTTCCCGGTCTTTTTTCAACTGTTGCCTCATTGTATCTTCACCCTTAATATTTTCAACATAGAGCTTTGTAAAATAAGTGGCAAATCCTTCGCTTAACCAGATGTGATGCCAGTCTTTTTCAGTAGCGGAATTTCCAAACCATTGATGGGCAACCTCGTGTGCAATCAGTTCATCAACGGTTCCCTGACCTGTAACCGAGTTTTCATAGTAAAAGATGTTTGAGGCATTCTCCATACCCCCATACCGTGTTTTTGATTGCACGTTGGCAAGTTTTTCATAGGAATAAGCGCCAATCAGGCTATCATAAAAGTTCAAAATTTCGACGGCAGGAGCATAATCATGAAATCCGTCGAACCGGTTTTGCGGATATACCCACGCCTGTACCGGGATATCCCTGACCATTCCGCTAAGTTTCACAGCAAAGCGGGCTACACCGATCACCATCACTTTCGTGCTGATGTCCACCGGCTCGTGCCAATGCGTGAGCTTCATGCCGTCTTCCAGGTTTGATTCTTCCATCAGCATGCCATTGCCCACCACCTGGTACTTTTCAGGCGCCGTTACTATAAAATCCACGGTGGCTTTATCCGAAGGATGATCCACCGCGGGCAGCCAATGGCGCGCCC
>QIDJ01000158.1 GCA_003228395.1 Flammeovirgaceae bacterium | reverse complement strand
GAGTATCGGTTGGGGAATTATGATCACGTATGGTTCATACCTGCCTAAAAGAAACAAGATTGTAAGTTCTGGCCTCTGGGTTGGTTTTATGGATGCAGCGGTGGCTTTACTTGGAGGCCTGATGGTGTTTCCTGCCGTGTTTGCGTTTGGGAAAAGCCCTGAAGCAGGTCCTGCACTCGTATTTAATATTTTGCCGGATGTATTTTCTCAGATGCCGGGAGGAAACATTGTGGGCGCTGTATTCTTCCTTTTACTGATGGTAGCGGCGCTTACATCGGCTATTTCCATGCTCGAAGTACCGGCTTCCTATTTTATTGATGAAAAGAATTGGAGCCGTAAAAAAGCGGCCTGGGTGGTAGCAGTTTTAATATTTATTGTTGGAATTCCTTCAGCGCTATCATTTGGCGGATCGGCATTTTTCACAAATATGTCTATTCCCAAAATTGCCGGAGGCTTTACCGAAGATGGCTGGTTTGGAATCCTTGACTACTATTTTGGCACCCTGTTTATCGTAGTGGTGGCGCTGGCAACTGCCCTGTATGTGGGCTGGGCTATGCGGATTGATAAGGTAGTGGGGGAGATCAGCTTAGGGTCTGATTTCTTCAAACGGCCACTGGTTGGAAATATTTCCTTTGCGATACTATGGTCATTTTTTATCCGGTACGTTTGTCCCGTTGTGATAGGACTGGTATTTCTGAATATGTTGGGTGTATTTGGTACGCCGGGATCCGGCGGATAACCGGCAATAACATGCATACATATTACAAGCCTGGCAGTCTTGCTATCTGTCAGGCTTTCTTTTTAAAAAGTAACAATAATGCGAGGGGTGCAGCCCAGTTGGCTGACCGCTCTACAAACATCCATATCGAATCGCCGGACAGTGGCCGGATCAGGGCAGTCAGAAATGCCCAGGTAATAGCATACAACAGCACCGGTTTCAGAGGTTTTACAAGAATTGTAATTGCAATCAATATATCAATGATTCCAATTACAGGCATAAGCCTGACAGCCCATTCATCGGGTATGCCGACCGTGTTCAGGTAAACGGTCCAACCGGGATTACCGTAAACGGCAAATATTCCATGACCCAGAAACGTGCCAAAAACACCTATCCGGAGAATCCATTCAACTTTTTTGCTCATAAATTATATTAGAAATTTGACAGCGATCAAAAAACCTTATTATCTTAGTTCCATTTCATCCACCTTTTCGAGTGTATCCGGATTTAACACTTCCATTTTTATTTTCCCGCCGTTTACATGGAAAAAAACCAGCGCATTCTGCGTTGTGAAGCCTGAGGTAAAAGGCGTCCACGGCGTTTGTTCCTGTGCGTAGTAAGGTGCACCTGCCGCGCCATTATTGATCTGAAAAATGGTTCGTTTTAGCGTTAGTTTTTTACCACTCCAGTTGGCATTATAGATAGTGGTTTCCGGTCCGATTTTAGTGCGGCAGTAATTGTGCTCATCACCGGTGAGGATGGCAACCACTTTACTGCTTTGATTTACAAGTATATCCAGCAACTCATCACGTCGCTCAATAATTCCTTTATTCAACGGTTTTCCGGCTACCCATGGCCGCATTTCATTGTTTCCGTTGTACCACATGTCATCTCTCACATGTCCGCCGTTAGGAAAAAATGGTGTATGCACCGTTACAAAAACATGATCAATATTGCTGTTTTTTTCAAGGCCTTTTATGGTCTTTTTTAACCACTTCATCTGATTATCCATAATGTATCCGTGCATACCTCCGCTGCTAACCGGTATATTGCCTGTGCTTGGGGCATACCAGTAGTCCGAATTAAGTGTAATGACAGCAACATTATCATACGTATAATAATACACGTTTTCTTTATAGGATGGAAAATCGGGTTGAGAAGGTCGCGGATCGTACAAAGCGCCGTCTTCACTGTCAGGCCCATTGAGCGGGTTTACATACTGTGATGCAAACAGTGTTTCTGCCGATTCCTGGTCGTATGGAAACCGATCAAGCATATACGTTGTTTGCTCGTTCCGGAAAATCCGCATAAAAGCTTCATGATTGCCCATACCCACATACACAGGGAAATAACGTGCAAACGGATCAATGGCCCTTTTCCAGTTGGCATACTCCAGTTCTGCGTCGCCGCGACTGGTCAGATAGCCGTTTATCATGTCGCCCGTAAACTGCATAAAGCGGATATCTTTGAATGTAGCCAGCGCCATTATTTTTTTCATGATGTACAAGTTGGCGCCGTACAGATCGCGTTCACCTCCGCCGTTTCCGGCCCGTGAGTCGCTCGCATAGGCGAATGTGAATACAGAACGTGCGCCGGCTTCCGGAGCAGTTCGAAAGCTGTAATTTTCACTGTTATCGCCATATTTCACTGTGTAGTTGTAACCGGTGTCTGCATTCAGACCGCTCACTTTTATTTCATGGTGTGTTGCCTCCAATTCAGATTTAAACGTTTTACCATCTACCAATATTTCGGTTGATGCAGGCAGATTGGTATTAAAAGAAATGGTGGCGCCGTCCGGTTCAAGAAGATTGATAAAAGGGCCTTCTACAAGTGTGACATCTACTTTAAAAGGTCCTGTGCCTTTGAAAGATACTTTGCCATCGTATAGTATCTGGCCTTCTTCATTTACAACGCGGTAACCGATCGTGCCTTTACCTGACTTTTCCCATCCGATCATGTCGTACGTGCCTCTGAGAACATGGGCAATATTCATACCTACCCTTCCTTGCACGATTTTAGCGGGTGCTCTGAAGTAAACGGGGTGCGGATGTTTGGAATCGCCCATAGGAATAAACCCGAATATCAGGTTTCCATTGAATGCTTCATCTTTGAAATCAAAAAATAAACCAGTGCGTGTACCCACCACACTGTTTACCATCTTGTCAAGTGAATATTTTGGAGGAATTAAGCCTTCATATATACGCACGCTATCAAAATACAGGAAATAGGCCTGCTCAATAAAGTCGTAATACATATCAGGGTGCACAGCTGAAACC
>QIDJ01000278.1 GCA_003228395.1 Flammeovirgaceae bacterium | reverse complement strand
GCCTTATGCGGGCGGGGAAGCGTGTTGGCATACACCAGCGACCCGCCGCCTACACCCGTTCCGCTGAGTACCGTTACATCTTTGAACATGGTTATTTTAAAAATGCCAAAGAAATGGAATGACGGCAGCCAAAGCCATTTCTTTAAGTTCCAGTTGGTTTTGGGAAATTCATCTTTTTTCCACCATTTGCCTTTTTCGATTACCAGTACCTTATATCCTTTTTCGCTCAACCGCAACGCAGATACAGCTCCGCCAAACCCGGATCCGATTATTACGAAATCGTATTCATTTATATGTTCTTTCATTCTGTTAATTATATTATTTTGCAGGTAAAAACAGCGTTCTATTGACTAACGCCATTGATACATTTAATGTTTGTCTTTACCTTAATGCTTTGCCAGCCTAAATTAGATACATTCCGGATGAAAATTACTATAATTGCCGATTACCGTGAAAAGATATCCGGCATACCGGATATGCTTACAGCAAATAAGGTGCATGTTGTTTGGGAGCAACTAAATGCAGGAGATTATTTGATTGATAATGCCATTGTAATTGAAAGGAAAACAAGTAGTGATTTTGTACAATCTGTAATCAACGGGCGTCTGTTTAATCAATGCGCTGGATTGAGAAAATCAGGTGCAATCCCTTTGATTATTATTGAAGGAAATCCATTTAAAACCCAGCATGCTATCAGTGCCGAAGCCATTAAAGGGGCCTTGTTGTCTGTTAGCCTGTCGTGGCAAATACCGATAATCAGGTCTTCCGGAAAAGCGGATACGGCACAGTTTATGGTTATGGCTTCCAAAAAGCTTGTAAATCCACCGGTATTCATTCGCCGAAAAGGTGTAAAGCCCAGGAAGATACAAAGACAGCAGCATTATCTTATCCAGGGCTTGCCGGGAATAGGCCCGGCGTTAGCCTACAGGCTTTTAGTGAATTTCAAAACCATCGAACAAATTGTGCTGGCCGATGTCAAATCGCTGGCAAACGTAGAGGGTATTGGAAAAGACAAAGCTACAGCGATATATGATTTTTTCAGATTTACTGACGGACCGGGATAAAAGTGATTAAAATGCCTCCATCACCCCAAATTACAATCCATGGTATCCATCAACCCCAACGACATAATTCAGTTGCAAATTTAGTTTCTTAGCTCTTGAAATCATAAATCTCGCAGAACCAGTCTTTTTTTGAATTGCGCTGAAATGTATTGGCTATTTTGATCTGTGATTAAGATATTTCGTATTTTTAAGACAACCAAAGGGACTACATGCTTACAACAGAAGTAAAACAACAACTGGAATTTCTTGAAAAAGAACTGGTCGATGAAATTAACCAATACGGGCAATTGATGACTGCACCTGCAGGCACAACCCTATTGCACGAAGGCCAGTATGTAAAGGTGATACCCCTTGTTTTGAAAGGCCTGGTCAAGGTGTACATTTCAGGTGAAGATAAAGAATTGCTATTGTATTATATAAAGGCTAAAGAAAGTTGTGTGATGTCTTTTTCGGCGGGACGTGAAAACTCACCTTCGAGAATTTATGCGATTTGTGAAGAGGAAACTACCCTTCTTACCCTGCCTGTAGAACAGGTGAATAAGTGGGTGAATAAATATCCGTCATTTATCAACTTGTTATACAACCAGTTTAATTTGAGGTACCTTGACCTGATTGATACCATCGACCAACTGATTTTCAAAAGCCTGGACATACGCCTATATAACCACCTGAAAGAATTATCAAGATTGAAAAAGGAAAAGCTTCTCAAGGTACGGCATCTGCAACTGGCAAACGAGCTTGGGTCGGCGCGGGAAGTGATTTCAAGAATGCTTAAAAAACTTGAAAGAGAAGGCAAAATTACTCAGCATAAAGACGGTATTGAAGTTTTCTGAAATAATTAAGTTTTTTTTTGATTATGTGACTCAGGTCACCGGATTCTCACGGGAAAGCCCGCTATGTTTGTAATCGAATGGGCACAAAAGTCATAAAACTGATATTAATCTGCCTGATTTGCTTAGGCGTTATCACTGGATTGGCTTTTCTTATCCAGCATTTTTTAAACTAAAAAATTAAATATTATGAAAACAAATATGGGATCTGCAGACAAAATAATAAGGGTTATTCTTGCCATCGTTTTTGGTGTTTTGTATTTCACAGGCACCGTAACCGGTATATTCGGCATCATTTTATTAATACTCGGAGCTATATTCTTATTAACGAGTTTTGTGAGCTTTTGCCCACTCTACACACCGTTCGGTTTGAGTACAGCTCCTTCAAAAGATAACGAATAACCGTTAGTTGATACGGTAGATTAAAAAGTTTAGTCCCGACCCGGCCGCTTACCTTATACATGTTCAGACATATATATGAGTAAGCGGCTTTTTTGTTCTGAGACTTACCCGGTACCGGTAAATCATGAAATTCTGCTAATTACATAAAAGTATTTTATCTTTGTATAAACCGTAACCTACCCAATACATGAAAAAACTTATCCAACTGCTTGGCAGTTTGTATCGTATTGTATTCTTGGCATCCTTCATCCTGGCAGCTTCTTGCAACAATGATGACCCCGGAAATGAGAAGGAAATCGGACTTACGGGAAACAAAGAAGTGTATGTACTGGCAAACTTCGGCAATTCAGAGATAAGCGGTACTATTACTTTTTCCGAACGCGAAGACAACAGCACACTTGTAACAATCAGCCTATCCGGTGTAACAACCGGGGCGTCATATCCTGCCCATATCCATTCCGGTTATGCTTCTGACCCGGGCAGCATTCTGATTTCGTTAACCAACGTGGATGGTGCTACAGGTAAAAGTGAGACTGAAGTTGCATCGCTCGCCGACGGAACAGCCATCACGTATTCGGAGCTGATTATTTTTAATGGAAACATCAATGTGCATAAAAGCGACAGCGAACTTGGGGTGCTTGTGGCAAAGGGCGATATCGGCGCTTATGCCCTCTCAGGTGTTGAAACTTCAGTGCCTGTA
>QIDJ01000072.1 GCA_003228395.1 Flammeovirgaceae bacterium | reverse complement strand
CTCTACAACTCGCCGCATATTCTCTTATGATGTCACCGGTTGTAACAACCGGAATACTTATAGAGATCAATGCAGACGGAAAATACAAAATTACGAAACCAATAAAGTTAAGGCCGTATACAAATAAATTCCTTGCGTTAAGATCGGTGTATGGGATCAGGGAACGCATGGGATACAATAAACAAAAGGAGGAATCATGCAACTAACAAGGGTCAACCCGGAAATGGAAACCGGGATTACAAAACTGGAATCATGGTCAAAAAGTTTAGTGGTCGACAATCAGGAAAACCGGATATTGGCAATCGATATAGCCAAACAGGTGAAGGGTCGGAAAAAGCAAATAGTAGAATTTTTTGCCGACACAAAAGACAAAGCACATCAGACATGGAAAGCGATTGTTGCGCAAGAGAAGTCGTTCACAGACAGATTGGATTCTGTGGAACGATTGACGAAGCAGGCAATTATCACTTATGATAATGAAGTGGAACGCCAACGGCAGGAAGAGCGGGCCAGGTTACAGGCAGAGGCGGACAAAAAAGCTAGGGTTGAGCGTGAACGGTTAGAAAAAGCGGCGGAGAAATTGAAAACTCCGGAACTAAAAGAGCAGCGGCTGGAAGAGGCTGCTGAAATTATTGCCCCGGTGGTACAGATGGCAGAGCCGGAAAAAGTCAAAGGCACCAGAACTACCTGGAAACATCGGGTAATGAATGTAGACGAACTGGACAGGCAGTATATGATTCCCAACGACAAGATGCTTGACGGTATCGCGCGATCAACCAAGGGCAATATTAAAATAGCCGGAGTTGAGTTTTATCCGGTCAAATCATTAAATGTAGGAGCGTAAAATGGGTACAAAACCAAACAAAGCAGAATACCGAAGCGACGGAGTCAACGGATTAATAATCCAATATGATCACGATCAAAAAGATCAAGAGATCATAATAATTAACAATTCTGCTCAGGATGGATATAAGCAGTGTGCTTTTTCAGCGGCACACATCATATTCATGAAAGATATTCTATTTCAAATCGGATATAACCTACCGAAGGAGGTACTAGATGACACAAATGGATGATACGGCAACAAAAAGCCTGATTAGACAGGATGAGCTTAATACGCAGGATGTGATCCAACAGGTTGCGAAGATTCAAGAAATCATGAAAGCCATAATGAAGGAAGATGAACATTACGGCGTAATTCCGGGATGTCATAAACCATCATTGTTGAAGCCGGGTGCTGAAAAACTCGGCCTTACATTTCGTTTGGTTCCTGAATTCAGACTCGAGCGTTTTGATCTCCCCGGCAATCACAGGGAATATGAAGTAATCTGCTTACTGACACATGCACCGACCGGCCAGATAATGGGTAGTGGTGTCGGCAGCTGCAATACTATGGAGGCAAAATACAGGTTCAGGACAGGCGAGGTCACCGATACGGGTAATCCGGTTCCAAAAGAATATTGGAATGAACGGGATAAAAAGTTTATCGGCGGTAAAGGATATGGCACAAAAAAGGTAAACGGAAAATGGCATATCGTCATACAGGGTGAAAAAATCGAACATGATAACCCGGCTGATTATTGGAATACCATTCTAAAAATGGCCAAGAAGCGGGCGCATGTTGATGCTATTCTGACCGCTACGGCGGCAAGCGATATTTTCACACAAGACGACATGGAAGATGTAATTAACGGCGATACGGATAACGGCAAGAAAAAATCCCCGGACGACATAAAACCAACTACCGAAAAAGGTGGTAGATCAGAAGTGATCTCAGAACCACAGCGCAAACGGTTATATGCAATCTCGAAAAAACGGGGCCTGACCGACGAAGAACTGAAGGCAATCGTTCTGGCGGCGGGATATGAACATGGAACAGAGATTCAGAAAAAGGACTATGAACAGATCGTTCTAAATGTTGAGGGATTCTCAAGCAAGGTGGCGGATGAGAGGCCTGAAGATGATGGTTTAGAGTTCTAGCGAAATGAAACTTGTAAAAGCCAAAGGGATTGCAGATAAGGCTATAAATGTATTACGGCCGCATTGTGAACGTATTGAAATCGCCGGATCAATCCGCCGGGAAAAGCCGGAGCCGAATGATATTGAAATTGTGGCGATACCGAAACCATACGATGTAGGATTATTTGAATCCGGTATCGCTACGGTGGTGAACCGGTGGGAGAAAGTTAAGGGTGAACTGCCTTGCAAATACACACAGCGGATATTACCGGAAGGAATAAAACTGGATTTGTTTTTTGCTACGCCGGAAAACTGGGGTTTAATATTTGCGATTAGAACAGGCAGCGCAGAATTTTCACATCGTTTGGCTATCCGCTGGGTGCGATTTGGCTATAATTCAAAAGGCGGGATATTGTCCCGGGACGGCAAACAATATATGATACGTGAAGAGAGCGATTTATTTGAATTGCTCGCCATTAAATATATAGAACCCAAATCAAGGTTTTAACAGGAGGAACTAACATGCGGAAATTAGGAGAGTTTGACAAAGAGTTGAGGGCGGAAAATTTCATCCCCGTCACGAGTTGGTTAAGCGGATATTCTAATTACATGTTCATCGAACGCGAGGGTTTAAGATTGAAAAAAGAGGGTTTTGATATTCGGATCAAAACCCACATGTACAAAAGATGTCTGTATCGTAAACTTTCCGGCGCAGAGATCAATAACATTGCAATTCATGGCACGCTCTTTGATATGGCAAAATGCAGGATTTCCAATATTGCGGTCAGGAACAAAGGGTTGAGATACGAGATAAAGGAAGAGAAAGCAACATGTGTTTAAGGATAACGACCCAAAGAATAATCATAATCCGCAAAGACCGGATAGTATATAAGATTGTTAGCCCGGATTCTGAGGGACATTACGAAGCACTATATCAAAATTTTACGTACGAGATTGGTAAGACATATAGTGTTAAACATTTAAGACTTCAAGCAACTTTTTATGCTTTCGTCGTAAGCGAAGGTTTTCACGCTTATAAA
>QIDJ01000120.1 GCA_003228395.1 Flammeovirgaceae bacterium | reverse complement strand
GGCAATACGCGTAGCGCCTGTTGAACAAACGGTTAATGGCACCGTGGCCTTTCCTGATGCCATGTGGGCAGATAAGATGGTCACGGGTTTGATTATGACGTTTCAGAATGGCAAGGTTGTTAAAGTTGAAGCTACCAGCGGGAAGGATGCGGTTGAAGCTGAAATGGCTAAAGCAGATGAAGGAGGCCGTTCTTTTCGTGAATTTGCACTGGGTATGAATCCGATGCTTACAATACCCGATAATGGCGCAGGATGGATACCCTACTATGGATATGGCGCAGGCGTGGTACGCCTTTCGTTGGGAAATAACCTGGAGCTGGGAGGGGTTGTTGGCGGCGATTATGTACGCTGGAATTTCTTTACGGATGCCACGGTGACGGTTGAAGATCAGGTATGGGTAAAAAACGGAAACCTGATCAGGTAATAATGCAGGGAAATTGTACGATGTAATTAAACGATACGCCAGTGGTATCGGGCTGATCTTTTATTTATACTGGCATGTTCTTTGTTCCATATTTTCGGGTCTATGTGAGTTACATTTTCCGTTATATCGTATTAAGGTATAACAAACCTACAGTTACAAGTGATATGATTTACAAGGCTGTCATATTTATGATCCGACGATTATTGGCGTTACTTATGCTGGTGATTGCCATTTTGCTTCCCAGAGACCTGGCGCTGGAAATTCATGAATTGATAAAATCGTGGTGAGTGTGTTTACTGCAACTGATAGTGAACTTAGAATAGCTGTGCTGAATAAAGGTTTTTCAACTTATTGTCAGAAATAGCAAATACGCTCATCCACACTTCATTTCTTCCCGCGTAAAATTTGATCTCTACATAACCATTGTAATTGGTGGCAAACCGGAGCGATTCAAGCGCCGTTTTAAACCGTGGCCGTTTTTTTATAAAATCTTCGTCTGAAAGACGGGTATCAATTGCGTATTGCATTGAATCAGACGGCACTTCATTTTCGATAATGTGATTTGATTTGCTGCCGGATCCGCTGATGATCTGATGAAAATTTTGTGGATGCATATATTGGATCGAATGATCGTGACCAGCAGCATAAATGATGTTCATACCCTGATTCAGATAAGGCTCAATAGTGTGTATATATTTCCCGTACTTTTTCCGGTGTATGTCTTCGGATGCCAAGAATAGCTTTTCGTGTCCGTGATCTCCAACAGAGTAAAGCGGGTGATGCGCTGCCAGTATCACATATTTATATTTTTCTGCTGCATTAAATGCTTTTTTTAAGGGATCGGTAAATAATCGCTTACTTGCAGACTTATTGATTTTACGTACGGCCCATTCCGAATCGATAAAAATAATGACTATTTCAGTAGTCAGCTCCAATAGTTCTACTTTCAAATCATCCCGGCCGGCAGGTTTAAATGAAATTTCGCCATTTGTTTCCTTCTTCTTATTAAATGCAGTGATCAGGTTGCGCTGGGCGTCAATGCGTTTTGGCGATTTAATCATTTTGTGGTAATCGTGATTGCCCGGAACAAAATACGCATTGCCCGAATAACCGGATAATCGATTGAGTTGTACCAGCAGTTTTGCTTCGGCAATTTTTACTTTCATGCTTTTCCCCTCATAGGTATCGCTCGTATAACTTCTGTAAGGGATTCCATTGGTATATACATTGTCGCCAAGATATACTATGGCGCTTTTAACTGTACTTTCATGCACGTAGCGATAAAATGATTCATTCAATTCGGGAACACACTGGGGGTTTCCAGTATCGCCTATAAGAAACAAAATATAGTCCGGATCAATGGCAGGTTCATTACTATTAACATCCCTCTCTGATTCAAAAAGTTGTTTTACCTGTCCTTTTTTTCGAATGCAATCGGTTGTATCAAGCTGAACAATTTGCTGGGCAGTAGAAATATCAGGTATGAAGAACAGAAGTACCAGGATCAGAAGTATAGGGAATTTTTTCATTATTTATAAGTAAAAAAGTGATGCGGTTCAAGGAGGAAGCGTCCGGTATTTTTTTCAATTGATAAAAGAACAGTCATTTGACCAAATGAGTTCTGATGGGTCCGGAAGTAACTTCCGAACCAGGGGTATGAAGAAACCAGGTCTGACTTTCATGGTTAACACTGGCGCGGAAGTTACTTCCGTGCTTTCGGTAACTGATGTAAATCCTGGGAGACATTGAGGATTCGGGTTGAAGTCCTAAATCCTCAACGTCCCTTATAGCGACTTATTGGCATCATTTCGAATTACTTTTTATAGTGAACATTTTGCGGCAATAAAGGTGACATTGGGGGGGGACGCGAGGAAAATGTTACCCGAAGGGGACTTTGAGGATTTAAATTCAACGTTGTTCATCTCGACCATATTTACGCATCCGGTACGCATTCAGGGCATTATTCCCCAGCTTGTTGGTGAGCCGGTGGTTAACAAAAGCGCCGATGAGTGCTCCAAATCCGGGAATCAATTGAAGCAGCTTGGCAAGATCTATATAATCACGGTATTCAAGCTGAAAGGTACGCCAGTCGAATTGGTTGAGGTCGTCGGGCAGTGAATCTTTTTGGTTTTCCCAGTCTGCTAATAATGCATATACCTTGTTTCTGTGTTTTTGACTTGAAAAGGTAAGTTGAAAAATATGCAATATGTATAATCGTTCTTTGTAGTCCTTAATATCATATCCGTAAATAGAGGCTATTTCAAACAGCATTTTCATTTTCAGGGACAACCACAGGGGAAAATCGGCAAAACCAAGCAGTATTCCGCCATATCCGGTGAGGGCTCCTTCGGTAGCTGCAGCAGAGCGGTAAAACTTAATACGCTTTTGGATTTTGACCTCGGTATGTTCGATTGAAAGCGGCTTTTGTTTCTGAAATGTGATAAGGCCGGCGCCAAATATCACTCCCCGTGTCATTTGTCTGATACCTTCGGTAACTACCCGGTGTACCTTTTCGGGTATCATCCGGTTTATACCGTGCTGGGTACTTGTAGTAATACGGTTAGCGAACGATGGCGGACGTTGCATTTCC
Source organism: Flammeovirgaceae bacterium (assembly GCA_003228395.1). Classification (GTDB taxonomy): domain Bacteria; phylum Bacteroidota; class Bacteroidia; order Cytophagales; family Cyclobacteriaceae; genus SZUA-230. The sequence goes on along the minus strand of QIDJ01000120.1, from coordinate 1 downwards.
T
>QIDJ01000136.1 GCA_003228395.1 Flammeovirgaceae bacterium | reverse complement strand
TAACGCTTCCAAATCTGCCATCACCAAAGAGGCTGTTGCTGAAAAAACGGAAGTAAAAGAAGCCCCTAAGGAAAAAAAGGTAGCGGTTACTGAAAAGGAAAAAGCCCCAAAGGCGGCAGTAAAAGCCACTGAGGCTGTTAAAGAAAAGAAAACTGCAGTAAGAAAGCCTGCAGCAAAAGCAGACACGGCAGAATCATCCAAAGAAAAGAAAACTGCATCGCAAAAGCCAGCTGCAAAAGCCAAAGCTTCCGGCGCTCCTAAAGCAACAAAAAAGGACGCTGCCAAAAAGAAATAACACCCTTCTTGTCAGGATTCAAATTCGTTTGCCCAACTCCAGGATTTCCATATCACCAGGAACGGCTGCTGTTATATTAAACCGCAATACGGTTTTGATATGGTGTAATCCTTGATTCCCTGCAGATCCGGGATTTATAAATAAAAGATCATGCTTGCTGTCTTTCATCACTTTCAGTATATGCGAGTGCCCGCAAACAAAAATGCCCGGCTTTTCCTTTTCGACGATGGAATGTACACGGGAATTGTACCTGGGAGGCGATCCGCCGATATGTGTCATAAGCACTTTTAATCCGCCGCAGTCAAATAACTGATCTTCAGGATATTTCCATCGAATTTTGTTTTCATCAATATTTCCGAATACTGCCCTCACGGGTTTGAAGGCTTCCAGTTTTTCAATGACGGAATCAGAACCGATATCACCGGCGTGCCACAGTTCATCGCAATCCTGAAAGAAAAGAAATACCTGATCGTCCAGGTAACCGTGTGTATCCGATATGATGCCGATTTTCACGCTCGATTCATTACTGCTCACGGGTCATCTCTGATGGTTGACACGTTTGGATTGCTTTTTTTCTTTTTCTTTTTCTTTTTTTCCTTTTTTTCTATTTCCTTCTTCTCACGGGCCTCCTTATTGGCTTGTCTTATTTCCTTTTTATTGTTTTTAGCCCCGATACTGGTTACTACACCACTCAACATGGTCTTTGCCAGGTAATTGAAAAATGATTTTGTGGTGTCGCGTTCAGAGTAAATGTCTCCATCCCGGACAAACAGGAAATGCGGATTGTGGCGGTTTACTATGAAGGTATTGGCGAAAAAACTGCCCAGGGCCGGCCCCATAGCGGAGGTAGTGCCTTTCTTTTTGCCAATAAGATTTACATGAAGGTCCCTGTACATCATTTCCATAATACCTGTGGTATAATACTCGTCTCCTTCCACATTAAAATTCATTTTACTTACCTGGCCACTTTTGATATGTATCCTGATATTTGGTTCCAGAATTTTATTCAATGCCGCCAGATCCATTTTCGAAAGAACACCCGAATAACTGTGTTTATAATCCGGGTCGGTAAGATCAAACTCAAAATCAACGTGTATATTTCCTGTACCCATCAGGTCCCCGCTTGCCGCTACCTGCATAATGTGGTCTTCAGCAAGCCGGGCGCTGTCATTGGTTATATTGTGAATACCGGCCGTAAGATTCTTGATTTCAATAAATCCCGGAACAACAGCCTCTGAGTCAAGTTCTTCGTACAATATATTCGCCTGATTAAGAATAACTCCTTCAACATACACCGGAATGCCCAGCTCAGCTATCATTTTTTGAGGCATATAGCGAACCTGGTCAGCAGGAAAGGGAACATGTTTATCACGGAACAGATTAACATTGAGGCTATCTATGAAGATTTCGGAAATATTCAGCCTGCCCTGGTCTGCCATCGTGTTGAAATCCAGTCCTTTGAAGGCGATTGAATTTACATGCAACCTCGTCCAATCCGTCTGATAGCCGATTTCCCATCCATATTCCAACTTACTTATCGCAGGTTCCAGCCTGATTCCTTCCAGCACAACCAATTGTTCTTTTGTGGATAACCGGATCCGGTTCACGCTCAAATCATTGTATTCATTTCTTAAAATATCTTTGAGATTGGACGCTTCAATAATTATATCAGCCGTATGGAGAAAATTTATATTATCGGTCATGTAATTGAGACTGTCCAGATAAATTCCAAATTCGGGGATTTCAAACTTTTTACCGTTTTGCTCGATCCGTAAGGCTCCCCTGACCATTTCCACACGCGATATGGTTACGGTATCATCGAAGTCGGGCAGGTAACTTTTAAGAGAAAATAAAGTATCGTTTTCTGTAGCCGGTTGGGAGGGATAAATAACTCCCCCTTTCACACTGTCAAATACGTATTTATGTTGGATTAATTGCGAAAAAAAATCTTCTGTTTTTTCTGACAAATCTTTTAATTCAGTTCTTTTGTTATCCTCTCCGGATGCAATAAGAGCAGAATCAGTTTGGGTGATACTGATTTCAGGTGCGGTTATAATCATGCTGTCGGTAACATAATCCGATTTTATTAAATTGCTCAACCAATTGGCTCCGTACATGCCGAATTTTTCTACAACAGCATTATAATTCGTTTTTGAATTTCTTCCTTTAATTACCAGATCACTTGCTATCAGGTGATAATCTGAATCAATATCCAAATTGCCGGCATAAGCGGAATCCAGTCCTCCGGGGCCGGAATAATTGATTGCTTTTGCCTTTACAACCAGATTTTCGAAAAATGACAGCGATGCATCGAAGGTGGTGAACGTATCGATTTCCATCCGGTTTATGTCAAAATCAAATGAGGAAGCATCGAGCTTATGTGTGATGTCTGTTTGATATTCCAGGTGCAGGTCTCCATTGATAATTGAAATTTTTTTGGCTGAAAAATTACCTGCGCTGAAGCGGTTTTTAGAGCTTTTTTTAATAGAATCAGACGCCTGTGAGATTGTAACATCTACCACAGGGTTTAGCATCATGATCCGCCCGATATCAAGATGGCCTGAATCCAAAAATTGCGCGGGCACTATCTGAGTCAACAATATATTTGGTATGTCAATGTTCAACCTGAAATTATTGTTAGGTACGTTGGTAGGTTTGATCTTTAGCTGGTTGATTCTTAACACCGAATCCGATTTGGAAATATTGATGCTGTTGCCGGTTAT
>QIDJ01000190.1 GCA_003228395.1 Flammeovirgaceae bacterium | reverse complement strand
GGTAAACTTAAGCTTGCAGCACACTACGACAGTGAAAACCTGGCCGGCATAAACATGAACTTTACGGTTAGAAATTTGTTTTTCAACTACTCGCGAGCCCTGATCGAGTTCGATTTTGCTGAGAACCCGAGGCTGGACTTAAACTATTTGAAATATATTGGGAAAAATTTTAAAAGCGCTGTAACTACAGGAATATACTTCTCCAATAACTTTTTTCCCATATTTGATTTATCCGGTCAAACTGCTTTATTTAAAAATAAGTTTCAGCAGTATTTATTGATATGAATATACTGCTTGCCATATCTGCAAAGGTTACGTTAATTACGCGCAACACATTCTGGGTATCAGATCTTCCGGCGAATAGTTTTAATTACTCGGATTTTATTTTTGTCGGAGGTTTTAACCCGAGATTTATTTACGCTTTCGAATACTGGGGGGCAAATCAGTATGAATTTCCATTAAATACCGTTTTCTACAGCAAAGTTGGTTTGCAATGGGAGTTAGCGCCAAAATTCTTTCTGACCTGGATCGCCAACTACGCTAATGTGGAATATCCGATGAAATGGGTGTGGTCCGGATTGGAACCGATTACAATGAACGGGGAAAGTCAAAGATTCGGCTACGTAGCATCCATTGGGTATAATTCACAATTGGGTCCTTTTGCATTATCGGTTGCCAGGGATATTTATAGCGATTCATTCCTGACAAACCTCTCTATGGGATTCTGGTTCTGATTTGCAACGACTGATTTTGATCATATCATTACTTGCCTCTTTGATGTAATATTGAGCAGATTACTATTTCAAAATCTCTATTATGGCTTTTAAAACAACGATTGAACCCTTCAAGATAAAGATGGTGGAGCCCATTCACCTGAGTTCTGTGAGCAAGCGGAAACAATACCTAGAGGAAGCCCATTACAATCCTTTTTTAATTGATTCCGATCAGGTGATCATTGATTTTCTGACCGACAGCGGTACTTCGGCCATGAGTTCCTCCCAGTGGGCGGGAATCATGGATGGTGATGAAGCCTATGCCGGGTCAAAGTCATGGAAAAAAATGGAGAAAGCGGTAAAAAGTCTCACCGGCAGCGAGTACATTTTACCCACCCATCAGGGCAGGGCGGCTGAACGAATCCTCTATGGATACCTGGGAGGGAAAGGTAAAGTTTTTTTCAACAATACGCATTTTGACACTACCCGGGCCAATATTGAAGTTACAGGCGCTGAAGCCGTTGACCTGGTCGTTAAAGAAGCCAATGATCCTTCACTGGAACTCCCCTTTAAAGGCAATATGGATGTGGAAAAGCTGGAAGAAAAGATAAAGGAATATGGTCCTTCCAAAGTGGGGGCGGTTATTCTCACTGTAACAAACAATAGCGGCGGCGGCCAGCCAGTAAGTCTGGAAAATGCAAAAGCTGTCCGTCATATATGTAAAAGATACGGCATTATTTTCCTGATTGACAGTTGCCGCATCGCCGAAAATGCCTGGTTTATTCACCACAAGGAAGAGGGGTATGGAAGTATGTCGTACAAAGAAATCGCCAAAGAGATGCTGATGTTGGCTGACGGTTCCATCATGAGCGCCAAAAAAGACGGATTGGTGAACATGGGAGGCTATCTGGCGCTGAAAAACAAAGACCTCGCGGATGCTTGTAATAATTCGTTGATCATTACCGAAGGATTTTCAACCTATGGCGGGTTATCCGGCAGGGATATGGAAGCTATCGCCCAGGGATTAAAAGAAGTTTTTCGCCCGGACTATCTGAATTACCGGATCAAAAGCACCGCTTACCTTGGCAACAAACTGCATGAGATGGGTGTTCCCGTTATGAGGCCCATAGGTGGACATGCCGTATATGTCGATGCCAAAGCGTTTTATCCGCACATACCGGTTGAGGAATACCCCGGCCAGGCGTTGGTTGCCAATTTATATCTTACCGGTGGGGTTCGCTGTGTGGAAATCGGATCGGTCATGTTCGGAAAATATGACGACGCGGGCAAATTGATCCCGGCGCCAATGGAATTGGTCCGGCTGGCCATACCACGGCGGGTTTACACTCAAAGCCACATTGAATATGTTGTTGAGGTTTTTGAAAAAGTGATAGCACGGAAAGATCAGGTTAAGGGTTTTCGGATCATCAAGGAGCCAAGTTTTTTGCGGCACTTCACCGCTCATTTTGAGCCGTTGCAGTAATGCTTCCCGTACGTGTCAATCATGCTGGCAGGCAACGGTTGTTAATAGACCACTTCAAGCTGCTGATAGCGCTCGTCCTGCTCACCACGGATTTCAAGCACCACCTCTGGCGATCCGCTGTCCCACCTGATTTTAATGAGTCCGAAATTCAATTCCGCAATCAGGTCTCCCACCCGGTACCGGTTTGGTTCCTGAGTTGCCTGCGCCCAGGTATGTGTCAGGCCGCTTGCAGTAAAATCGTATAATGGTTGATCGAGACCTTCTATTTCTATCATGGAGATTTCGGCAATATGGCGGTCACCGCTGATCAGAATAACCGGACCAGGGTTAACAGCGGCAATCAGGTCAAAAAGCCGCTGGCGTGCAAAAGGGAAATTGGCCCACTTTTCATATCCCTGTTCATCTGCAATCACCTGAATGCCGCTTCCGATAATAGTAAAATCAGCGTTTGCAGTTCGTAGTTCCGATTCCAGCCAGCCCCATTGTTCCTCCCCCAGTATGTCTCCCGTTTCATTCGGCTTATACCGCGCCCGGCGATCCTCGGCCGGCGCAAGCGTATCTCTGAAGTACCGGGTATCAAGCAGTATTATTTTGATTGTTTTCCCGTTTGATTCAAATTCATGGGAAGAATACACTCCCTGATGCGCTCTTACCGGATCATCAGACCCGACATCCAGGAAATCAAGTAACAATTCCTTGCTTTCGTCCTTCATCGGATAGTTTTTACCGGCGTCATTCACTCCATAGTCATGGTCATCCCAGACGCCGATCACCTGCACGTTCGAAAGCAGGTTCTGATACTCCGGTTTTGCTTTCTGAGTGTCGT
>QIDJ01000311.1 GCA_003228395.1 Flammeovirgaceae bacterium | reverse complement strand
AAGACCTTACAGGCATTGAGCTTGCAGGTGTGTTGAAAAATATTATTGCCATTGCTTCAGGGGCGCTTTCCGGATTAGGGTATGGTGAAAATGCCAGATCGCTGCTCATCAGCCGCGGCATGGTTGAAATGGTATATCTCGGTAAAGAACTCGGGGGCAGCACCCAGGCCTTTATCGGACTGGCAGGTATCGGCGACCTGATTGCCACCTGCACAAGCCCTCTATCCCGGAATTTCACCGTGGGCTTCCGGCTTGCAAAAGGAGAAACCCTGCAGGAAATTCAAAATACCATGGAAGAAACGGCCGAAGGAATAAATACCGTTCATATTGTAAAAAAAATATTTGAAAATACGTCCAACCGGGCTCCTATTACGGAAGCGGTTTACAAAGTGCTGTTCGATAACCTGAAGGTCGTTAAAGCGCTCGAGATGTTAATGCGGTCTCCTTTCAATGTGGATATCAATTTTCTTTAATACCGGCAACCTGTTCAATAGCCGACACCCTTTTTAGCAATGGCGGATGGCTGTAATGAAAAAACACAAAAGCCGGATGCGGATACAGGTTGCTCAGATTGTCAACTGAAAGTTTCTTTAATGCCGTTTTCAATGCATTCCCGTCATAGGTTCCCGACGCAAACGCATCTGCCTCATACTCATTTTTTCTGCTCAGGAGCATGGTAAAAATACCTGTAATATGCGAAATAGGTGAATACAGAATACCAAATGCCAGTAAATTGAGGTGGATACCCATTTCATTTGCTCCCAACGCCAGCGACAGGTTTTCGTTAAAAACCATTAACGAAAGTATGAAAAGTGTCAGCGCTATCTGGGCAATGGAAATGACGTATCCATAAACAATATGTTTCTTTTTAAAATGCCCCACTTCATGTGCAAATATGGCCAGCAATTCTTCTTTAGTATGATTTTCAACCAGGGTATCATAAAGTACCACTTTTTTCTTTTTTCCAAGGCCTGAAAAAAAAGCATTGGCCTTTTTGGTGCGTTTGGAGCCGTCAATAATGAAAATATTTGCTAACGGAAATTTCACTTTTTCGCAATATGAATGTATCGCTTCTTTCAGTTCACCATCTTCAAGGGGGGTAAGCGTATTGAAAAGCGGAAGAATAAGCGTAGTATAAAACATGTTCATAAATAACATGAAACCAGCTACTATCATAAGGAAATAAATCCAGAAGCCCTGCCCTAAAGTGTGTATGAGCCATAAAAACACCCATCCCAGCCCCCCCCCGATGATGACAGTGAGCAGATACCCCTTGATCTTGTCGGTAATAAACAGCCCTGGAGTGGTTTTGTTGAAACCGAATTTCTCTTCTATTACAAAGGTGGCGTAGAGTTGAAAAGGCGTATTCAGGATATCAGAAGCTACAAATAGCGATCCGAAAAATGCCAGCGCCAGCAGTATTTCATTGTCAAAATAAGATCGCAATATTTCATCATACCAACCGAAAAATCCAAGTGCAAGCAACGCAAATGAAAGCACAAAGCTGAACGAGGAGGTAATAAATGAAAACCGGGCGCTTGTTCTGTAATAGTCCTGCGATTTTTTGTACTTTTCATCGTCATAAAAATCACGCATCGATTCGGGTATATCATCCCGCTGTGATTTCAGGTTCAGATATTCCAGAATTCGTTCAAAAACAAAATCAAATGAAATAATGGCAAGAATAAGTATAAGTAATGACGGGGCTTCCATTCAAAAAAAATTTGTGGGCAAAAATAAGAAGGAATATCCTGGTTTTCGAATATTGTGAAAAGTTGTGTGTTTTCAACCGGAGATTTACATTTTATCAGGACAATACGCCGAAAATTCCGGGTTATCCGTAGCGAAAAAGCGCCCACTCTAAGCACCCACTCTGGTTCGGAAGTTACTTCCGGACCCTGGATTAGAAGAAGTAAGCACGGAAGTAACTTCCGCGCTGGTACGTGATGATAGTCGGGCTTCCGGAGCGATGTCAACAATCCACAAAGTCCTTAAAAATCCGGGCAAGGGATCATCCGGACATTTTTCGGCGGCTTACGCGGATCTCCCGTAAACCAGGAGTATGATATTGAAAACTCGTGCGCCCCACCACTTGACACCCCCAGGCCTGACAGGGTCAGATCGTAGCTGTAACCGATATTGAAAACCTCTTTATCGCTTACCTGTTTGAATCCCATCAAAAACACAATCGATTCATTGTTTATATTGCCCTCGATGCTTTTTAGCGGCAATCCACGGTACCACAATCCAAACACAAGTGGTTCATAGGTAAAATACAACCCAAGGTCAAGCTGATCGAACTTTCCCTGAAATTTGTACTGGGCTGTGGGAGCCACACTGCGCTCCTGTGGACGGGCAAACATACCATCACCCACCACACCAGGTGCAAAGAAAAATTTATATCCTATATGGACACTGTATTTTCGGGGTAAAGGGCTGCTGCCTCCGATCAGAGATTGGTTCGGCCGGTTAAGATGAAATGCTGACACCCCGAGCCATGCGCTTTCAGAATAAAGCAACACACCGGTGCCTAAATCAAAATAATTATTTGCCGAAGCACCACCGAATGACTCCTGGGTATCCGGGTTGATTGATCCGTCCGGGTTGATCTGGTCTCCGAAAATCAGGCTTCCGAAATCAATATCCCGCAGTACATACCCTGCCGTAAACCCTGCACGAAGGGTATATGCTTGTGTAAGCGCCAGTTGATAGGCATAATATGCAGATATCGCCGTAGATTTCAGACCGGAAACAGTGGCCTGGTCACGGCCGACATAAAAACCTATCCCGCTGTTTTTGTCATCAATAAAATGATCAGCCCAAACTGCATAACTTACAAAATTGGCATCGAGCGATGGCCACTGATTGCGGTAATTCCCTCCTACCCTTGTAAGTTGTGCAGCACCTGTAAAAGCCGGATTAAGAAATAATGGATTCGAATAAAACTGTGAAAATTGTGCGTCCTGTGCTGTTACCAAACCCGGCATAAACAGAATAAAAAATATAAAATTGCGTTTTTTAGTTAG
>QIDJ01000143.1 GCA_003228395.1 Flammeovirgaceae bacterium | reverse complement strand
GTCTGGTCTTCAATATCTGTCACATGGCCCGAAATGGTAATATAGGAATCCTGTGCAAAAAGAATATTTGCCAAAATAATGAATTGCAAAAACAGGATTATCCTCAAAAGCCCGTATGTCATAAAATTCAATTCCTGTAAATATTAAAATCTGCTTAAAGAGCGCTGAAAATATCGATAGAACAACATATTTATCGATGGATAATCAAAGATAACACGGATGTAACCGCAATTTTCTTTTAAATTTATACTTTTTACAATTAATACATGCCCGTTGACAAGCAAGATTCTTCAGGATAGCGCTAAACATACCTGGCAAAAAGCATATTTGTTGCTGTGCATTTGGTTTGCTATAAATTTCAGTATTGCCATTTTTGTCAGATACCTGACAACAAGCCCTTTTATTTCAACTGTTTATAACGGTGCAGCTTTATTTATTGTTCTGTGCCTGCTGATCCATCCGATCTGGCGATGGTGTGCGATAGTGAGCAGGTATAAGGTACCTGTTCAGATTTTTGGTCACATCGTCGGAATTGTCGCCTGGTATTTCCTGATGGGTTCGGTGTATTACTTTTTTGAATACTATCTTGACAATTTCCGGTCTTTTGCCGAATACAAGGAGTATCTTACTTCCCTGTTGGGTACAGATGCTTTTCAGTTGTACTATCAGTATTTTACTACCGCATTTGTGTATTATGTAATTGATTATACCGAACGGTTACGCAACAAGGAGAAAGAAAAGAGAGCGCTCGCATTAAAAAATCAGGAAATGCAGCTTTCACTGCTTAAATCACAAATAAATCCTCATTTTCTGTTCAATACCCTGAATTCCATTTCAATGCTGATTGGCAAAGACAAGATTAAAGCCCGGGAAATGATTAACCGGCTTTCAGAAGTATTCCGGTATGCCCTTGATTCGTACGAAGACCGGCAGGTAAGTTTAGCGGATGAATTACGGTTTACCGAAAATTACCTGAACATACAGAAAGTACGGTTCGATGACCGCCTTAACTTTACCCGAAATGTTGACCGGGATTGTTTAAAAATGCAGGTTCCTCCCATGATTTTGCAACCAATTGTTGAAAATTCGGTTAAACATGGTATAGGGCCCAAGGATGAGGGGGGAACGATTCGGATAACGATTAAGAAGAACGGGGAATATGTGAATTTCGAAATTGCAGATGATGGATTGGGAATAAATGCCAACAAAGGCATCAAGGAACATGGTAGTGGGGTGGGCATATCCGTGTCTGACAAACGTTTGCGAAAAATGTATGGAGAGGAATCACGGTTGAGTCTTGAAGCTGATGAGTCGGGATTCAAAGTTAAATTCAAAATCCCTGTTTCAGAATGAAAATAACTTGCATTATTGTTGACGATGAAAAGCTGGCGCGGGATCTGTTATGCGAATTTCTCGAAAGTCATGACCAGATTGAGGTGGCTGCTACCTGTAAGAATGGAACGGAAGCGATTAAATCGATTGAGAAAATAAAACCGGATCTGTTATTTCTGGATATCCATATGCCCGGTATAAATGGATTTGATGTACTTGAGCACATTTCATACCAGCCAAACGTGATATTCACCACCGCTTACGACCAGTATGCGGTCAGGGCTTTTGAAAAAAATGCAGTGGACTACCTGTTGAAACCCATCGATGAAAAGCGGTTTGCCGAGGCGCTTAACCGCGTGATTTCAAGAAAGAAAGAAGCTTCACCTGATTTGAAACATCTGCTCGATGAACTAAGCACACGGGCGCTACCGGGGTATTCCGAATCTATTTTTGTTCAGAAATCGGATAAATATTACCGGATTAATGTCGATGATATTTTGTATTTCGAAGCATCCGGTGATTATACGGTTATCAGTACTTCAAATGAGCAGTATGTAAGCTCAAAGGGCATCAGCAAGCTGGAATCAAAGCTGGATCAAACGCTGTTTTTACGGATTCATCGCTCCACTATCATTAACCAAAACCACTTGAGTGAAGTGGAGAAGCATTTTAACGGCGGGATGATTGCTATCATGCAAAATGGCAAAACATTCCCGATTAGCAGGAGCTATGTAAGAAAGATCAGGGATAATATTTTGTAGGCGGAAACTGATCATTTCCGGCATTCACCTACATGGATTTACCGGACCACCGATTCCTTGTTTCGTGTCTTCACGAAACAACTCAGATACTCAACTGCCAGTTTTGAAATTGGGGCTGTCTCAAAAGCGTAATAAACCGTCATCCTGAGCGAAGCGAAGGATCTCAAGCTAGCAAAATTAACTTTAAATGCAGATTCTTCCCTTTGGTCAGAATGACGACGCTCCTTTTGAGACAGCCTCATGGATCAGAAAACCGGAAATTTATATAAATATCCTGTTTATTCCGCTTTAAAATGAACGGCCATTTTTACCCCTACAGCCGTTTCATTGCCGTCTTTCATAGCTGGAAGCCAGGAAGGCCCGCTTTTAATTAACCGTACCACTTCCTCCCCGGTTCCATACCCGGGACTTTCCAATACCTCAAACCCTGTCAATTCACCCGATGCAGACACGGAAAATACCACTACCACCATACCCGAAACATTGTCGTCAATAGCCTCTTGCGAAAAAACCATATTGTTTTTCATATAGCTGCTATACGCCTCGCTTGACACAGAAGGGTTAGGATAACGGTCAAATATTTGCGCATCATCACGGTTTTCATTGTCTGTTACGGAATATTCAACGATAAATGCGTCCCCTGTTCGTATGCCGCTGACTTCTGTAGCCTGCCTTTTTACAGCCTGGTCTTGTACCTGCGCCCTTTGCCTGGTCTTTTGAGCCGGTTCAGTCAGGTTTACTGGCGCTTCCTGCGTGTCAATATCGATAAGAACTTCAGAAATTGCTTCCACATCTACTTTCTCTGCCTCTGCTTCTATTAATTGATCGTCTGTCATTTCTTCTGCAGCGGTAGCCGGTAAATTGTCACCTCCGGCGCCGGCGTCAGCAATGGCTGTTCTGCGTGCGGATGTATCAGCCTCCTGCCCGACGATAAC
>QIDJ01000363.1 GCA_003228395.1 Flammeovirgaceae bacterium | reverse complement strand
GGCCACCACCTGTTTGCCTGTAATTCACAGCTAAAATCAGTAAAAGTAATTTTTAAATCAAACAGAAACAGGTCATGGGTAAACCCTATTATATTGAAGAAGATTTATTTAAATTCGGAAACATTACCGAATTCCAGCAGGAGCTTGGAAAGAAATTTTTCAGCTATTACAACGAAGTTTTTAAAGAAGGAGCGCTGACAGAAAGAGAAAAAGCGCTCATAGCGCTTGCGGTATCGCATACCGTGCAGTGCCCGTATTGTATCGACGCCTATACAATGGCATCGCTGGAAAAGGGCGCTGATGAGGAGCAGATGATGGAAGCGGTGCATGTTGCGGCAGCGATCCGGGGAGGTGCATCGCTGGTGCACGGTGTGCAGATGATGAATAAGGCGAAGGAAATTTCCATGTAATCCGGTATGTCAGAAGCTATTAAATCACTCAAATCCAGGCAGCACCGGCTTACCTCGTCGTTTATTCAACTGAATGTACTGACAGGTAATGGGAATGGCCGCTCAAACGGCGAAGTACATACATTTGATGATAAGCTCCGTGTAACAGGACAGTACCCGCTTAAGCCTGTAAAAACAGATATCCTACAGGTAAATGTAGGCAAAATGTGCAACCAGACGTGCCGGCACTGCCACGTGGATGCCGGCCCTGACCGTAAAGAGATCATGACACGGGAAATAATGAAGCAATGCATTGATGCGGTGAAATATTCAGATATTCATACCGTTGATATTACGGGAGGCGCTCCTGAAATGAATCCGGATTTCAGGTGGTTTGTAGAAGCGTTGGACAAGGCCGGTGTAGATATCATGGTCAGGTGTAACCTTACCATCATCCTCGCAAACCCATGTTATTTCAATCTTCCGGAATTTTATAAGACCCATAATGTTACTATAATATCATCGCTTCCACACTTTTCGTCAAGAAGAACCGATGCACAACGGGGCGAAGGAGTGTTTGCCAAATCCATTGAAACGCTGAAAATGCTAAATGAAGTCGGGTATGGAATGGAAGGCAGCGATCTTGAGCTTCATTTGGTTTATAATCCTTCCGGTGCATTTCTTCCTCCCGCGCAGGAATCGCTTAAAAAGGATTTTAAACGACGTCTGAAGACTGATTTTGATATTGATTTTAACGACCTGTACGCCATTACGAATATGCCGCTAAGCCGGTTTATGGAGTATCTGATCCTATCCGGAAATTATGAAGCCTATATGGAGAAGCTACTGGAAGCCTTCAATCCGCTGGCGGTAGAGCGATTGATGTGCCGGAATACCCTGTCGGTAGGCTGGGATGGCTATTTGTACGATTGCGACTTCAACCAGATGCTTGACCTGAAGATAGGCGATAACACGCCACGGCATATTTCGGAATTTGATGAAGAAAAGATGCAGTCACGCGCCATTATTACAAAGCAACATTGCTTTGGATGTACCGCAGGTGCAGGCTCGAGTTGCGGAGGCGAAATTACGTGATTAAATTTGCAGGGAAAACAGGGTTCAATAAATGAAATTGTCAAAAAAAGTATTCCTGTTGGTTGCCTTTATCTTCCTCCTGATCATAGCCTGGTTTGTTTATGATGTATCGAAAAAAACCACATTTCCAGGATCAAAAAGTAAAAATGAAACTGGAAAGACCCGGTAAATATCGAACATGGCATGACTAAAGAAGTCCAAGTCATGCCATGACTAAAACTCACTGAACAGGCCGTATAATTCCGCGTTAATTTTGTTTACAATTTCTGCAAAGTCTTCCACATTTTCTATGAAGTCAAGCTGGTTCACGTCTATAATAAGTAATTTTCCCAGGTCATAATTACTGATCCAGTCTTCATAATGTTGGTTCAGGTTCTTCAGATAGTCTAGCCGGATGGCATCCTCGTATGACCGGCCTCTTTTTTGTATTCGCTCAATCAGTTTAGGAATATCAGCCCTCAGGTAGATGAGCAGGTCCGGGGGATGCACAAAGCCGATCATGGAGTTGTAAATGCTCAGGTAATTCTGATAATCCCGTTCATTGATATGCCCCGAAGCATGCAGGTTGCGGGCGAAAATATTTGCATCTTCATAAATGGTACGGTCCTGGACCACCGATTTATCCGATTCCTGTATACGTTTAATCTGGTTGATGCGGCTGTTGAGAAAATAAATCTGAAGGTGAAAGGCCCACCGGTCCATGTCTTCATAAAAGTCAGCCAGATAGGGATTGTTTTCCACTGATTCGAATTCAGCTTCCCATTTAAATTGTTTGGCAAGTTTTTCGGTGAGTGTAGTCTTTCCTGAACCGATATTTCCCGAGATAGCTAAATGCATTAGAAAATTATTTCGTGCAAATATAAATAGTCATGGCATGACTCCAGGCCTTGCTATGAAAAGAAAACCAACATAATTGCATCAGTCATGCCAGGTCAAAAAAAAGCCTCCTCTGGTTCGGAAGTTACTTCCGGACCAACAAAGTTCACTACAACGGGCACGGAAGAAACTTCCGCGCCAGTGTTAAGTAGGTTATGCGGTTATTTTAGCTGAAAGGATTAAATGCGTAAATGCGTAAATGAATGAATGAATGCGTAAAGAGTGTTATTAATAACGGCATTAATAACGGCATTAATAACGTTATTCATGCAAAAAGCCTGAGTCCGCTCAGAACCCATCCTTTTTCCGCTTTTTCAATAATCGCTATTCGTTAACGGTAAAAAGTTTAACTTCAAATGAAAGCTGCATGACATTATTTTTTCTTTTACCGCCAGCAGAATCACTTATATCGCTTAACCCGATCAGATAGCGGAGCGTCAGATTAAATCGCCGGTCCATAAAGTCGTATCCAACGCCTATTGGTAAACTAAGGTCAATCGTTTTGAACTGGTTTTTCATGTCGAATTTTTCATCCTGAAATTTACTTTTTGCACTTAATAAAATCCCCGGTTGTATTCCGGCATGAACGTTAAGGTTATAGCCCAGGTTATACCTGGCCATGAGCGGAATGTTGAGGCAGAGCAGATTTAAAGAATTGGAAAAATCGTCCTGGGC
>QIDJ01000236.1 GCA_003228395.1 Flammeovirgaceae bacterium | reverse complement strand
AAAAGCAAGTTGCCTCGATGCGGTGCGTGAAGGGTTTCGTGTATTTCTGATCAAAGATGCCATCCGTGGTGTAGATCTGCAACCCGGTGATTCGGAAAAAGCAATCAGCGATATGCGCGATGCCGGAGTCAAAATTATTGATTCGGAAGGGAGTGATTAACGTTCTGCTGCTGATTTATAATGGGAGTGATTTCAAGATTCTCAATGTTAAAATAACCAAATGCTATTTTTGATTCACGCAGGTCGTATAAGCTGACTTTCAACCCTTTTTCCACCCCTAAAAAGACTGACTGACTATCCGTCAGGTTTTGTATGTATTGAATCGCTTTTGTTCGGGTGTCTCTGGCTATGTTGATCGCGTTGGCAGTACGATAAATACGCTGGAATCGGTAATACGTGCTTAATCCGGCCAGAATGAGCACGGCAATCAAACCGGGTAGGATTCCGGATTTTAACCGAACTAAAAAAAACAGAAAAACAAAGCCAATTACGCGTAGAAATGAAGCATAAGCCCTGTTCCAGTAATAAAATCCCGGGTGCGAAATGGTAAGTGGCTGCTCGCCTCTCAAATCCGTTTTTATATCCTGGAAGCTTCTCACATCCGGATCAGTAATCTTTAGATATCCAAAGTAGATTACATCAGAGCGAATGCATTAACGCAAAAAACCGCCGTAAACAACTTCTGAAGATACTGGAAGCAGATTTTTTATTTTAGGTTTCTCAGCAAACCTCTTGAGACCATTTACTGCTCCTTTGATAATCAACGGTTCATCATAATAGTGCAAATACGGAAGCCCGTCAGATACAGACAAAATGCAAGGGGTGACCGTAAATAAAAAAATAAAAAAAATTATTATTACTGCATTTATATTCCTGCTTCCGGAAAACTTAATTCTTTTGACTCCAAAACAATAAGATTGTATCAGTCAAATTCGTTATTAATAGGCGCTAATATGCAAAATATTGACAATATTGTAGTAAAAAAATTATATTCGTGCGGTCAACTATTTCTTTCGCTTCGCTAAATGCAAGACACAACTAATCATTCTTCAGAAACTATAAAATTCAAAATCAATTTGAATGACTACCCTGAATTTAAAGTACTGCGGATGGCATTTTGGGATGGCGTTTGGAGCAAATTCGGAAACAAGGCCGGATTCGGCAGTTATTATCATAAAAGATTATTACAGGTTTACCGGCATATTCTACCGGCTGACAGCAGCGTCATTGAGCTGGGTTGCGGAAACGGCAAATTGTTAGGAAAACTGCAATGCAAAAATAAAGTTGGTGTTGACTTCAGCTCCGAAGCCATTGAACTTGCAAAAGCACGATATCCTGAATGCCTGTTTATCCATGCTGATGCCTTGGATTTCCTGCACGATAAAACATACGATTATATCATTTTATCTGACCTGATCAGTGATCTGTGGGATATCCAGATTGTATTTGAAAACATCAAATCCCTTTGTCATAGCCGCACCCGGATTATCATTAACTTCTACAGTAAATTATGGGAGGGGCCCTTGAAACTTGTGCAAAAGCTTGGATTGAAAAAACCTACATTAGAGCAGAACTGGCTCACCAGCGGGGATGTCAAAGGGTTGCTTTATCTTACTGATTTTGAAGTAATTAAAACCTGGCAGGAGATTTTACTTCCTGTGCATATTCTGTTACTTAATGGCTTTATTAATAAATTTTTAGTTAAAATTTCACTCATCAGGCATCTTGCCCTGACTAATTTTATGATTGCACGACCGGCGCCCGAAAAATTTCCTCTCCGTAAAGCAACATTAGTTTCCGTAATTGTGGCAGCAAGGAATGAAGCCGGGCATATAAAAGAAATTATTGAACGGGTGCCACAAATAGGTCCGGGTACAGAACTGATCTTTGTGGAAGGAAATTCGACCGATAATACCTTTGAAGTGATTGAAAATGAGATAAATAACTATCCGGAGAAAAACATTAAGCTATTCAAACAATCCGGTAAAGGAAAAGGTGATGCCGTTAGAAAAGGTTTTGAAAAAGCAAAAGGCGATATGTTAATGATACTTGATGCAGACCTTACAGTTCCGCCAGAGAAATTACCTTTGTTCTTCGATGCGCTGGTTTCAAACAAAGGAGAGTTTATAAATGGTGTGAGACTGGTGTACCCCATGGATAAGCAAGCGATGCGGTTCTTTAATTTACTGGGAAATAAATTTTTTAGCTTTATTTTCACCTATTTGCTGGGACAACGCATAAGGGATACGTTATGCGGTACCAAAGTATTGTGGAAAACGGATTATTACAAAATTGCATCTAACCGAAGCTACTTTGGCGACTTTGACCCTTTTGGCGATTTTGATCTCATATTCGGGGCAGCAAAACTCAACCTGAAAATCCAGGATCTGCCAGTACGGTATAAAGAAAGATTTTACGGCACCACCAATATAAAGCGCTGGAAACACGGTTGGATTCTGCTAAGAATGGTCCTGTTTGCTGCAAAAAAACTGAAATATAAATAAGCAAACCTGGTTTATTTTTTCTCAATTGTAATTGAAACAAACATCGAAAAGCCTGAGCTGATTGCACTTAGCAATTTATCGAGCCGGGTAAAAATTCCGAATGAAAATGCCGGTACAAACGGCCGGAAAGATACACCGCCACTAACAAGATAACGAAGAGGTGTGTGATATCTGATGGAGGCCACATGCAGTTCCGGAAAAAGTTTATCAAATTGTTTCCGGTCTCTTTCAAAAACAATCCAGGGCAGAGCACCATTTGCCCCGGTCAGCGGGCCGCTTTCAGGAATGTGCCAGTTTCCCCTTACATTAAAAGGTTCATGATGAAAATTTTTATAAATGAATCTTCCCCAATGGCTGTTGGCAGGTTCAACCATGATAATTTTCCCTCCCCGTTTAAGCACCCTGGATGCCTTTGAAAGAAACATTTCTACATCAGGGATATGATGGAAGGTGTCAATCATAAAAATAGCTGACAACGCTTCCACTTCAAATGGCATGTCCATCGCTGAAAAGGTCAAATCCGTCCATGGGAGT
>QIDJ01000323.1 GCA_003228395.1 Flammeovirgaceae bacterium | reverse complement strand
ACATTGTACTTATCCCGGAGTCCATGGTGCGAGGCCACCATCTTTTCTCCAAATGCATCGATATTACCCTTTTTAAGGTCATCAAAAGCAGCTTCCACCCGGCTGTTTTCCTCCACGATGAAGGTAGCTTTGATTGCCAGCGTTTCTCCCAGCGCCTGCCGGCATTGACCGATCATATCAAGTGTGGCGTCCCGCAGGGAGCTAACTTCAGGAAAAGCATCCCTGATGTAGCTTTCTGCCATTTCGCATTGTTGTTTCCGGATATTATATTCGGTGCTGGCCAGATTATGCTTGATTTTCGTGTCAATAAGGAGCAATTCCAGATCGGTTGCGTTCCAGTTTTCTTTTTTGAATTCCAGCGAACGGCAATCGAGCATCGAAAATTTCCCTTTTTCTGAAAACAGGTTGGCAAACTGATCCATGATTCCGCAATTCACTTTTGCATAACGCTGTTCGGCTGTCTGGGCCATTTTTGCGAGTGTCCATGTTTCCAGGCCGGTTTTAAAAATATGATCGATGGCATACGCCATACCGCAGGTAAGCGCTGCGGAAGAACTCAGTCCTGCGCCCACAGGGATGTTACCGGAAAAAACACAGTTAAAGCCTCCGATTTTTGTATTAGTAATGATAAACTGCGATGTTACGCCTTTAATATAATTGCCCCACGCCGACGATAAATTGGAAATGTCATTTACATCATATTCAACATGATCATCAACATCCAGTGCAATGATCCGTACCAGGTCTGTATCTGCTGGGCTTATAGCAAACCATGTGAAGTAATTGATGGCTGCAGGCATGACGAATCCATCGTTATAATCGGTATGCTCTCCGATCAGATTGACCCTTCCGGGCGACCGGATAATCACTGGATTGCCCGTAAAGTGTTTTTTAAATGCTGTTAAGACCTTATCTGTCATTATGCAATTGAATTTTTTCAAGCGCCTGCCCGATATCTTCCATCAGAAGTTCCGGATCTTCCAGGCCAATATAAAAACGAATCAGATTAATGGTTGCAATATTCTGTTCGCTGCCTTTTTCCGAGCCTGCGGTAGCCGGAAAAACGAGTGATTCGTAACCTCCCCACGATACAGCCAGCAAAAACCGCTTCAGAGAATTGCAGAAAGCCTCCACTTGTTCCACATCTGAGGTTTTCAGCGCGAGTGTAAATAATCCGCCGCCACCGGTCATTTGCTTGTTTGCCAGTTCAATCTGAGGATTTTCAGGGTGATAAGGATAATATACCTTTTCTACGCCAGGGTGTTGAGATACAAAATCAACGATTTGCCGGGCGCTTTTATCTATGCGCTCCATACGAATCTCAAGGGTACGCAATCCACGTATCATCAGCCATGAATCCTGCGGCGACAGTTTTGCGCCGAGCGTCATAAATTCATTGGCAAATATTTTTTGAATCATATCCGAAGAGGCGCAGATCACCCCGGCGACCAGGTCGCTGTGTCCGGCAAGGTATTTGGTGGCCGAATGTACCACGATGTCGATACCAAAACGATGCGGCTTTTGAAACAGGGGCGAGCAATAACTATTGTCGGTAATGGTAACGATGTCATGCGCACGTGCCAGTGCGCTTATTTTCTCCAGGTCCTGCAACTCGAATGTGAATGAATTGGGTGATTCAAGGTAGATCACTTTAGTATCAGGTATCAATGCCTTTTCGAAGTTCCTGTGATCAGTGCCGTCCACGTAGGTAGTATTCACACCAAAACGCGGCAGAATATCATTCATCAGCTTTTTGGTCCAGGTATAGGGGTTCTGTACCGAAACAATATGGTTTCCGGTTTGCACATTAGCCATTATGGCTGCGGCGACGGCCGCGCTACCGCTGGATAATATTAGTGCATCTTCGGTCTCTTCGAGCGCCGCAATCTTTTTCCGTAATATGTCTGTGGTGGGATTGTTTCCCCGGGTGTAAAGCTGGTAGTTAAATTCATCCAGAAGCTGGGTGCGCATGGTGGCCACATCGGGAAATACAAAATTGCTGCTTTGCATAACCGGCGGGGCTACCGATGAGAAATAGCGATCGCGGTCTTCACCCAGGTGATTTAATATCTCTGAAAGGTCGTGTTTTTTCATTTTACCGGAATAAATTTTTTTAAAAGATAATAAAGCGGAAGGCCTGCTGCAAACAATCCGAGGCCAATCATGGCCGGTACGGTATCGGATATCAGCACATTTACCGTCACAATAAGCAAAAACAGTATAAAAATCAGTGGAGTTACCGGATAAAACGGAGTCCGGTAACCGGCAAAATCACCTTCATGCCTTTTTCGCAGGATAAATACCGTGGCTGCGCCTGTGGCAAGTGCAATGCTGTCAATCGACATCACATAACTCACAATTTTCTCGAAAGTGCCAAGCAAAAAAACCGACAGGATGATAATGCCAATAAAGAAAACCAGTGCGAATTCCTGCGTTTGGGTTTTCGGATTTACGCGTTTGAAAACCGCAGGGAGCATACCGTCGTCAGCCATGGCATAAAATACCCGCGGCACGGACATAATGGTCACATTCACAAAGCCCATGACCGACACAAAAATCATAATGGACACAAGATTGAATCCCGCCGTTCCGAAAATACGGCCCGCCATATCTGAGGCAACTAGTTTTGATTGCATTAACCGCTCAAATCCGAGCACGTGATAATAGGCGTAGTTCACACCCAGGTACAGTACGATTACGATGCCCATTCCGGCCATGATACCACGG
The DNA here is from genome assembly GCA_003228395.1 of Flammeovirgaceae bacterium. GTDB lineage: Bacteria > Bacteroidota > Bacteroidia > Cytophagales > Cyclobacteriaceae > SZUA-230. Next base: position 334 of record QIDJ01000323.1, on the reverse strand, counting down.
GGTATTCCTTTTGTGGCGTTTTTTATATCACCACCGAAATTCATGGTTTGCTGGTAGCCGCCGTACGTATAAAATACGGCGATCAGGCTTACACCCAGGGCGCCGATGAAATCCGGAGCATCAGGTAATGGTACTGGTTTCGGCGTTGCATCTGCCGCGTAAAAGATGCCTGCAAACAGCGCCAGTATCATAATGATTTTGGAAGCGCTGAGAATATTCTGGGTGCGTGCGCCGGTTTTTATACCCAGATAGTTGAGTGTCCCGAAAAAAAGTACCAATACAATTACTGTTGTATGGATTCCAGATGTGGTTTGCCATGATTCGGGGAATACTA
>QIDJ01000380.1 GCA_003228395.1 Flammeovirgaceae bacterium | reverse complement strand
TCACCAACTTTTTGAGCTATTTCTGATTGAATCTTAAATATATCATCAATCTGCCGGTCGTAACTATCCGTCCAGACATGTGTGTCCTCCGTTGCAAGAATAAGCTGGGCGGTAATACGTACCCTTTCAATCCCTTCAGGTGTTGTGGACCAGCGTACTGTCCCTTCAAGGATGTAATTAACACCAAGTTCCTTTCCTATTTGCTTTATAGTTTTGTCCGTTTTAGCATAATGTATGGCGCTTTTGCGCGAGGTTACACCAAGGGCTTTTATAGTGGCAAGACGGCTGGTGATTTCTTCGGTCATACCATCAGTAAAATAAGCATGTTCGGGTGGTCCAAGATTGTCGAATGGTAGCACTGCAATTGATTTATCCAACCTGGCAGCCGGTTGTTCAGAAAAGTAATACCAACTCAAAAAAGCAGCGATAACCATAATAAAAATTCCTGAAAAAATGATATATCGATTTCGCCGGTACGCTTTATTGTTTTCTTCACCTTTACCTTTTTTATCTTCTTCTAATGTCGTCTCCTCACATAGTACCTCATATACTTTCACCGGATCATCAACATTTTTTAATATCTTCTCCTCAATAAACCTGGTATTAATTCCTGCCTTGTTTTTTATATCGGCATAAACCCTCTCTGAGATAGCGATACAACCCTCGCCGGCGCCTTCCTGCAATCTGGAGGCAATATTCACCCCGTCGCCGTACACATCTTCCCCGGCAAATACCATTTCCCCTTCATGGATGCCGATTTTTAGCGGGATATCCTGTTTTTTACACGCTTTCTGAATTTCAATCGCACATTTAACCGCGTCGGAGGCCAGCGGAAAACTGATCAGCATGCCGTCGCCCATTTCTTTGATAAGCGTTCCATCGAAATTTTCGATGATGGCGTTGTGTATGTCCTGATTCTTTTTCAGTACCGCAAACGCCCGGTCTTCATCCGAGCCCATCAGGGCAGTGTACCCGACGATGTCGGTGAACATTATAGCTGCCAGTTGTCGTTTCTGGACGTCTTCTTTCATAACAATAGTCCGTTGAACCTGCCTTCGCTCCGATGACTATAGGAGCTTCGGCAGGCAGTTCCTCCTTCATCCCTGCCGGGATTTCGGTCTCCGGCGGCCAAAGCCTTTGGTGACGGATCGCGGGCAAGCATGATGGCAGCAAGCCTGCGTGCCGTGGAGGCAAGATGACTGGTAAAATCAGACATAATGTAAGTTAAGAAGATTTACGCACAAAAGTCAAGTTAGATTCGCATATGCTCCTTCACGTTGATTTCCCTCTTCACCATTGCCGGTGATTCTGCCTATGCTTACGCTTCGGCAGACAAGAAACCGGGAATGACGGTGCTATTTAGGAAGATTGCCCGAAACCACATTGAATTTTAAAAAGTGAGGGTTGTTAGCTAATAAATGATGTTTTTTATTCTGACAATACTCATTGCATGAATTACCCACAATAATTATGTTGGGCATTATTGCATGTAAATGTTAATGATAAAGCTTAATTTGGTAAGTTAAAATTGAATACTATCTGTATATGAGTGAATTTATTATAACCGACAGGGCGGTACAAGATCAGGTTGCAGACAACCTGCTACTGAAAAATTCAGATTTTAATAAAATAAAAAACAGCGAAGAACTGCGAAAAATTCTTGCCAAATATGGAAGAGATATTTCTAAAGTGGAGTTCAACATCAACTACGAAGACCAGCTCCGCAAACTTCAGGCGGAACTAATTAAATTGCAGTTTTGGATTATGGAAAACAAAATGCGTGTTGCCGTATTGCTGGAAGGCCGTGATGCAGCAGGCAAAGGGGGTGCTATTAAGCGCTTTGTCGAACATCTCAATCCACGATCCATGCGGTTAGTGGCGCTTGCCAAACCTACCGAGCTCGAAAGAGGGCAGTGGTACTTTCGAAGGTATATCAAAGAATTACCGGATATAGGTGTAATCGTATTTTTTGACCGTAGTTGGTACAACAGGGCGGTTGTAGAGCCGGTTATGGGTTTTTGTAATGTGGAACAATATCAGCGGTTTATGCGGCAGGTAGCTGAATTTGAAGATATGCTTTTCGAAGACGGGGTACATCTTATTAAATTCTGGTTTTCAATTGATAAAGAAGAACAGGCGCGAAGGTTTGCGGCCAGAAGGCAGAATCCGCTCAAACAATGGAAGTTGAGTCCTGTGGACCAGAAAGGACAGGATCTGTGGGATAAATACACCTATTTTAAAGAACAAATGTTTAGCCGCACACATACTTCCTTCAATCCATGGACGATCGTAAAAACCAACATTAAAAAGGAAGCGCGGCTCGAGTCTATCCGGTTTCTATTGTCAAAATTTGAATATGCCGGGAAGTTGGAAGCCGCTACCCGGGTGCTTCCCGATCCCAATGTGATTATGCGTTTTCATAAGTCGATGTATAATTCTGAATAACTATGCCCGACAAGTCTAAACAAATTAAAACGGAAACAACCAATTTTTCTGATGAAGATCTTAGATTGCTGAATTCCAATAAGGCAACTAAAATCATGCTCCAGGCGTCAGGTCAAATACATACCGCAAACGTGCTCCGGTATGTGAAGTATGAAAGAGAACTTGAATTGCTTCAGGTGGAACTGATCAAGATGCAGAAGTGGGCTATCGAAAACAATCAGCGGATATGTATTTTGTTTGAAGGACGTGATGCTGCCGGTAAAGGTGGCGCCATCAGAAGAATCACCCACCACCTTAATCCACGAAATTACCGCGTAATTGCACTGCCAAAGCCCACCGAACAGGAAAGAGGCCAGTGGTATTTTCAGCGTTATATCAGCAAGTTGCCTAACCCTGGCGAAATCGTGTTTTTCGACAGAAGCTGGTATAACCGGGCTGTGGTTGAACCCGTGAATGGATTTTGCACGGATGAAGAGTATTTGCGGTTTATGAGCGAGGTAAATCATTTCGAAACCATGATTACCAATGATAAAATCATTTTGATCAAATTCTATTTCTCAATATCAAAAGATGAACAGGAGGAAAGGTTTGATGATATTAAAAACAACCCGCTTAAAA
>QIDJ01000180.1 GCA_003228395.1 Flammeovirgaceae bacterium | reverse complement strand
GAAATGACTGCGCCAATATTAATTTTTCAGCCACATCGGGCTGCAGGTAGCACTTATCGAAATCACCATAAACGTCCGCCCCCAGAAAATTATCTTCAGTGGAATACCTCAGGTCAACTGCAATGGTGGAGTCCATTTGCTGCACGTTCACCAAGCCCGCTGCTATCAACCGCTGCTCCAGTGCAGTAGTTTCTTTGTCAGGTAATATTTGAACATTGAGGGTATCACGTTCAGTGTTAAAGATATCCTTTGGTTGGGTTTCAGGAGCTTTCTCCTCCTGCTGCCGGAAACAAGCAACATAAAGAATAAGCGGCAAAGTGCAACACAGACGGTTAATGCCCATATTTATAATCTTTCTCCCCTGCCTTTATCTCGATGGGAAGGGTATTCTCCTCAGGGGGAATGGGGCAGGAAAAACGTCCGTTATACACGCACCAGGGATTGTACGCCTTGTTGAAATCAAGCATGATTCGCTCCCCTTCAGGAATTTTACGGTCAATGTATCTGCCGCCTTCGTAGGTCTCCCTTCCGTTGGTCTTATCGGTAAAAGGGATGAACAGGTTGTTTTTGCGGTCTTCTAATTTGGCTTCCTTCACGTTTTGGTAAGCTGCAAGCGTGTATTCCACACTGTCTATCATAAAAGCGATGGTGCCGTATTTTACAAAATCGGGGCGCCACTTAGTGGTGGTCTCCATCTTAAAGGTATCTTCGTGGAGGGCGCGCGTAAAAATGCCGTCCACATAATATTTGGCGCTGGTGGAAAAAAAGCTCAGTTCCTTGAACTTTTTCCTGTCTGACTCAATAAGCGGTTTCGGGTCTTTTTTGAACTTCCTGTTGATGTCTTTCCTGTACTGCTCCATTTCCTTAATATATGCAATGCTGTCTTTTTTACTTAATTGAGCTGCGATATCCAACCATGAAAGCAGGAACACAATGCAGCAAATTATAATATTGAAAGAAAAACGGATACTCATCATTGAAATACAGTTATTTCAGCGCATAAATATAATTATTTGTAACTAATCAGTCCCTATATAATCGGGATTGGTTAGTTCCTCCCGCCAATCAGCTCGATGGCGAGTTTTAATGCCTTGTTTTCCTTATCAAGCCGGTCGGCTTTTTCTTGTTGAGCCGCAATGGTTTTCTGCGCCTGGGCAAGCGCGTTTCGGGTTTCGGAGAGTTGCGTGGCAGTTTGCCGGTGCTCTTCAGATGAAATGCCGTTGTAATACTGAAAAAAGTCGTGGTTTAAAGCAACGCAAAAGCGCTGCAACTGCTCGCATTGTATTGATTTGCGCTGCACGATAAGCGCGATGTTCTGGCGGCTGGTCTTCATGCGTTTTGCCACTTCCACTTTGCTCACGCCCAGTTCTTTCCTTCTGTTTTCTATCAAAGTGCCGATGTGTATGTACTTCATGTTATTGTTTTTGGCAAATATAATGCTTTTTTCTGAAAAATGTCAATAACTAATTTTCAAAATATTTATTAAAACGATAATGTGTAAATCATACTTTTGCATAATACTAACCTGTTCCTTGGGGTGTAAATCATTCTTTTGCATGATGCTAACCCGTTCCTTGGCATGTAAATCATTCTTTTGCATGATGCTAATCCATTCCTTGGTATGTAAATCATTCTTTTGCATGATGCTAACCAGTTCCTTGGTATGTAAATCATTCTTTTGCATGATGCTAACCTGTTCCTTGAGGTGTAAATCATAGTTTTGCATCGCATCAAACGAAAGGAACTTCATCTTCAATCATCATCATTTTTTTATGCCATCCAATGCCTCTGATTCGTTACGAAATCTTCTTTCCTAAAATATTACCTAATCAATGCTTTTTTCATAATTCATCACTGTTCACAAACAGTTATACAAAAAAGAAATCATCCTCCAAATACAACCCATTGTATTAGGACTTCAACATCACCGCAATTGTAAGCCGTAAATCTCGCAGGATCTATAATTTATTCTTACTTTTAACCTCAAACAAATATGAAACCATGAAAAAAACTGACTTTTTTATTTCAACTGCATTGACCTGTTTGTTTTTGGCAGCAGGCAATCCTTTCTCATTCGGACAACAATCGCAAGAGAATTATCAACTCTTATTGAAATCCGGAGATTATCAGGTTGAAGCTAACCTGGAACGCTTTATCAAAGCGCCTGACATCAACCAAAGCGAAGTGGTTGAAGGCAAGTATTTCCGACTAATGCAGTTTTATGCAATCCCCACACAGGATAAGAAAGAAGAGTTGCAAGCCGCAGGCATCAAATTCCTGAATTACATCCCGAATAAAGCATATTTCGTATCCATTCCGGCACAATTCGATGTTAGCAAGTTTCAGGATTACAACATCAGGAGCATAGCTCCAATTATCCCCGAATACAAACTCACTCCTGTTTTGGTCAATAAAGATTATCCTGAATGGGCGCTGCTGGACCAGGATCACATCGAACTCATTGTTAATTTTTTCGAAGGGTTGAATAAAGAAAGTGTGATCACGACCATCGAAGCCAGCGGATTTAAAATTTCAGACAAGGATACTTATATCAATAGTATCAAGATAATCGTGCACGTTGATCAAATAAACGCACTGGCTGCAATGCCAATGATCTCGTATATTGAGCCCATTGAGCCCCCCAGCGAACCTGAAAACCTTGTAGGAAGAACGGATCACCGTTCTCATGCCATAGCTGTGGAGTATACAACCGGACGTCATTACGATGGCACTGACATGAACGTGATGATGCAGGATGACGGTATTATCGGTCCTCATATTGATTATACAGGCCGGCTTGATCAATCTGCAGTAACCAGTAACAACGGAAATCACGGAGATCATGTGGCGGGAACCATCATGGGCGCTGGAAACCTCGATCCGCTGACAAGGGGCATGGCATTTGGCGCCAAACTCTTTGTTTACGGTTCTAACAATAACAATTATAACTCTGTTCCAACACTTTATACTAATGACGAAGTAAGGATTACATCCAAGTCCTACAGTAACGGCTGCAATGCCGGTTATACAACGCTCACACAACAGCTTGATCAGCAGGTACGCCAAAT
>QIDJ01000117.1 GCA_003228395.1 Flammeovirgaceae bacterium | reverse complement strand
CTAAAAATAGGAATTGTAGGTTAGTATTTTAAGCTTCCTGACATGACTAAAGTCATTGACAATTCAACAATAACTGTTTAGAATAGCAGTGAAGAATCATTTAAATACAGTATTATGGAAAAGCCCCAACGCGTAGGATCCCAAATTTACGGTTACACCGTTTGTATTGTTGCCGTTATTACCTTCCTCATCTCAGTTACTGGTTTGGTTAATGCAGTCATCGACCTGCAAGACCCGATTCATGCCCGGGTTACCCGTCAGGGAGAACCAAGCCTCGCTTCATTTGAGAATTACAAAATGGACATATTGCGTTCATTACCACAGGGCGAAGAAACCACCGGAGCATCCTATATTCCAGATGACGACACACTTCAGGGCATGTATGATGCCGCACGCGATAATAAAATCCAACTGGTAAAGCACCAGGCCAACCGAACGCTCACAATTAGCGGATTACTAATTATTATTTGTGTTGTCTTGTTTATCACACATTGGCGATGGATGAAAAAGGTAAAAAAGGTAACCCGTGTTGCTCCGGGGAATACCTGAACCTGATTAAACCATCTCGTGTTTGTTCCGAAGGTCCGAAGGACTCCTCTGGAGGATGTCTATGTGTGTCTAAAGTATCCCTCAGAGTTCCCTGCGGGTAACTCTGAGGGGGGATAAGTACACCCCGGTCGTGGTACACACGAGCTGGTTCGGAAGTTACTTCCGGACCAGGATATTCGTTGTAGCTGCAAACTACGCCTGGCTTAGGCTTTATCAGGTAATCTTGCAACGGAGAACTCGTTATTCTGATTGAGGGCCGCGGAGCGGGACGATTGAAGAATCTGATCTAATGAAGTCTGGTCTTTGGAATGATTCGGAATCCCAGTCATTTGTAGGTTGCACGGAAGTAACTTCCGCGCTAGTGTCAACTGGATGACCATGTGCAATAGTCAGGATACCGGGACAAACGGAGAAATGTCAACTCATGTGCGGTGGATCCCTTTAGGCCTGCCCGTCCGAGCTCCTGCGTCGTAGCCGACTACGGCGCTGACGCAAATGTAATGAAGGCGGGGATTACAGGGGTGCGGCAGGATTGAAAACAGCTGAATTATCAGAATCAATCGTCCGGCAGCTACTCCTCATCCACAATCACTACCTTGTCCATCACCTCGCCCTGTTCAATCTGGTCGATCACATCCAGCCCTTCATACACCTTGCCGAATACCGTATGATTCCGGTCGAGATGTGCCGTGTTGGTTCTGCTGTGGCAGACGAAAAACTGCGATCCGCCGGTATTGCGTCCCGCGTGAGCCATAGAAAGCACACCCCGGTCGTGGTACTGGTTGTCGCCGTCCAGTTCGCAATCAATAGTATGGCCAGGGCCGCCGGCCCCGGAGCCTTCCGGACAACCGCCTTGTATGACAAAATCAGGAATTACACGGTGAAAGGTAAGCCCGTCATAAAATCCCTTTTGTGCAAGATCAACAAAGTTTTTAACGGTATTGGGTGCATCATTTTCGAAAAAATTAATTTTCAGTATGCCTTTACTGGTATGGATTTCTGCTTTTTTCATGTATGTGTTGTGTTACTTTAAAAAAATTATTCAGATATGTGTAATGCTTTTAGTTAGTAATATTAATGCGTTCATTCAACCGTAAGCTACATTAGGATCAATTTCAAATGCCGGCCGTTTAAAATCGGTTGCAAATGTAGTGTAAAAAGTTAAATGATTAAATGCCTAAATGCTTTTGACTTGTTTATTCGTAGGGCAGCGTAACACATTGCGGTTGTTTTGGAATTGTGTGCTTACATTTTACTGTCGAATATCGAATGTTAAATGATGATTGAGAAGTATGTCAAAAATCGACGTTCGGTGTTCGATATTCAGGAATTGGAAAAAAAAGAGAATGTCGAATGATGAGTTGAATGTCTTAACCTCGGATTGACATTCAAACTTGGGCTTTGGACTTTGGACTTCCTGCCTGCGGCTGGGCCTTCGGCGGGCACGGCGGACTTCGGACTTTTTACCATCAAATGCTTATATGGGGGTCAAAGCTGACTTTATCTGCCTGCGCTGCCCCTCGGTCCCCTAAAGGGGATGCCGGCCGCACTTTCCCGAATATGTGAACCACAGACATCTGTAATGTTATTTTTTGATTTTCGTATTTTCTATTTCTATTTCCATTTCCATTAAACTCGCTGCAGAAAGGTAAATCCTATATATTGCATAAAACTTTACACATGAAACGAATTGCGCTCGTGATTGCCGCACTGGTGATCTATTTTGTACTGAACACACTGAATAAGGCAGGCGTGTTTAAGCGCACTACCAATCATTTTGACGGAACCGTAGTTGAAATATATGAAAACATGCCCGGTCCGGAAGACCTTGACCTCGATATGGAAAGCGGTCTGTTGTTTATTGCGTCATCAGACCGGTGGGCATTGCAAAATGGAGAGGCAGGTGAGGATGGTATTTATATACTCCAATTAGATTCCGGCGTTGTTCCGCAAAAATTGCCAACCACCTATCCGGGCAGTTTTCATCCGCACGGAATTTCTTACCTTAAAAATGACAACGGCGCCTGGTTGTTTGCTGTCAATCACAATAACCAGGGCAGTTTTGTAGAGGTATTTGGATTCCGTAATGATTCGCTGATCCATCTCCGGAGTTTGCAGGATGCATTGATGTGCTGTCCGAACGATGTAGTGGCTGTGAGCCCCGATAAATTTTACGTCACCAACGATCATGGCACCCATGAGGGTTTCTTTCGTACACTGGAAGAGTATTTACAGCTTCCACTCTCATATCTGCTGTATTACGACGGAGCATCATTTACAAAAGCGTACACCGGGTTAAAATATGCCAATGGTGTGAATGATTCCCAGGATGGAAAGGAACTGTATCTGACACACACAACCGGCAGGGAATTATTAACATTTAACCGGAACAAGGAAACGGGTGAAATCAATCTGATAAGCGCCACCAAACTGCATATGGGTGTTGACAACATAACTGTTGACAGTGAGGGAAACGTGTGGATTGCCGGCCATCCCAAACTCCTGGCTTTTACGGCACACGCCGCAGATCCTGATAAAAAGTCTGCCTCACAAGTATTGAAATTGAGCCCGGAGGCTCCCGGTGAATACCGGATTGAAGAAATATACATGGATGACGGCTTTCAATTGTCCGGATCGAGTGTGGCGCTGAAATTTAAAAACGAACTGTTTATCGGGGTGGTATTTGAAAGTAAACTGATGCGGGTTGAAATCAAATAAGCGCTACCAAAAATAAATTCACATACAATTATAAAGCGTAATTCTGTATATTTTATGTACCTGATTATCAGTACATAACATTGTAATAAAGTTCGCTGTTTTAAATCGGAATTTTAATCATGGCATGGCACCACGTCATACCATGACTACCTTGAAACAATTCACTGGTCGCAGGGTTGCCCAGCGATCTCCTTTTATGAGGCTAAAGAAAATAAAAATATTGCGATGCTCCGCACCTTGGCTTGATATCTGCCAAAAAGCTATAAATATGATCGGTGCGCTGCACCTTACTAATAAATCGCTTATTGGTACTAAA
>QIDJ01000313.1 GCA_003228395.1 Flammeovirgaceae bacterium | reverse complement strand
ACATTATGGCAACTATGCCCCGAATCCGGTATTCCGGATGGCTGAACTTTTGGCCGGAATGAAAGACGAAGAAGGACGGGTAACTATTCCCGGGTATTATGATGGCATTGAACTTGGTGATCATACACTGAAAATATTAAATGCAGTTCCGGATGATCCGGTGTTAATTCACAAAACCATCGGTATTGTCGAACCTGAAAAAGTAGGTCGTAATTACCAGGAGTCGTTACAATATCCTTCCCTGAATGTACGGGGTATTGAAGCGGCATGGGTGGACGATCAGGCACGAACCATCGTGCCGGAAAAAACAATAGCTTCCATCGATATCCGGTTAGTGCCCGAAAGTGATCCGGACAGGCTTAAAGGGTTGATAAAAACATATATTCAGGAGCAGGGCTATTTTGTGACAGACAGGGAGCCCACTGAAAAAGAACGGCTTACGTATCCGAAATTAGCGAAATTTGATCCTGGCGGAGTTACCATGCCATTTCGTACGGATATTCACTCCGAAATCGATGAATGGCTGATACAATCAATACAGTGGGGAATGGATGCAGCCCCTGTAAATATCCGGATTATGGGTGGTACAGTACCTGTCGCAGGATTTATCAATGAGTTAAAGGTTCCGGCAGTGATAGTGCCATTGGTAAATGCCGACAACAACCAGCACAGCCCGAATGAAAACCTGCGTATTTGGAATCTGACGAATGGAATTCAATTTTTTTTAGCATTGATGGTAAAGAAATGACACCAGGCTATCTGCATGGTATGTCTTCTTTTTTCTTCAACAGACTTTTTTATTTTATTAACCGCAATGAGTGCAAAGAGTTACCCAGAGAACCCAAAGTCTTAGCGGTCTCATGTAAGCTATGGAGATTACACGGCTGCCTCAATTCCATATCTGCCTGATTCAACTTAACCTACCATAAACTCAATCCGGACGCCTCTTTTTTGCACATCAAGGATGCAATCTGCCGAAAAAGGAATGGGAAGATTACGACGTCCATGCCCGACTGGAAAACCAAAACAAGCCGGGTAATTGCCTGTTGCCGTATATTCTTGTATGATTTCATAAACCGTCTTATCATAAGGCGGTTCTGTGTCTTTCGAGCCGGTAAACTCACCTGCTATCAGCCCTGCAAGATCATGAAGTTTGCCGCTCCGGGAGAGTTGATTAAAGTGCCTGTCAATGGCATAAAAAGGCTCGTTTATATCTTCTACAAATAATATTTTTCCATCAAAGGAAATATCTGAGGGTGTACCTATGTTGTTACACAGCAGTGTCAGGTTACCTCCAACAATCGGCGCGCGGACATTTCCTGTGGTATTCAGATAGGAGGGCCCGATACGGTAAACAACGTTTTCTTCGCCGAACAATATTTTTCTCAGGCTTTCTGCAGATTCGTTATCTACCGAACCTCCCAATTGACGCGCCACCATACCATGAATACTCATTGCTCCAATCGAATGAAGTTTCAGGTGCAAAAGGGTGATGTCACTGAAGCCTATGATCCATTTGGGATTTGTAAGAAAGTTCCTGAAATCTATTTTATCGAGAATTTTTCCTGTCCCAAACCCTCCGCGTGCACAGAATATGGCTTTGACAACATCGTCATCAAGGGCATCCTGAAAGTCAGCTAAGCGCCCGCTTTCAGTAGATGAAAAAAAACCGTGGGAGTCGAAAACATGGGTTCCCGTTTCAACCTTCAGGCCCCAATGTTGAAGAATATGTGTGGCACTGTCAAGATCGCCCGCTTTCAACACACCTGCAGGGGCTACGATTCGGATACAATCTTCAAAGGTCAGGGCTTGCGGTCTGATCATAATCCTAAAATAAAAAAGAGGTTCTAGAATACCTCCTTCATTACTTTTAGTTGCTTCACAGTAAAATTACACTGGAAGATCATATTATACACTCATACATGGATATTACGACTGTCCAACTATCCGGTAATCCCGGAAAATGAATGCTTTTTCAGCATTAATTGGTCGGAGGATCGATACCCAGTTTTTTCAATACCAGGTTGGAAACATCAAAATTATCGTTGCCGTAAATGACGATATCAAGTTGAGCCACACCTACGTTCAGAATATGCGAATACCCGTTTTCCTGCGCTACCTGTTCGATGGCATCTCCGATTTTTTTGTACAATGGATTCAGCAATTCAGTACTTTTCTGTTGCAGTGATGTCTGCGCATTTTGTTGAAACTCCTGATAGCTTTGCTGAAGTTGAGAGAGCTCTTTTTCTTTGTCCTGACGTACCACATCGGCCATATTCTGACTTGTTTGCAGGTATTCCTGGTACTTTTCCTGAAATTCCTGTTCTTTAGCCTGACTTTGCTTTAATAGTTGCGTTTCAAGCGTTTTAAGCTGGGATTCCACTTCCTTGTACTCCGGCAGCGTTGTCAATACATACTGTATATCCACGTGCCCGATTTTTTGCTGTGCTTTCGCAACATTAATGCCGGCCATCATTATTGCGATGACGAACATACCTGGTACTATTTTTTTCATTGTTTCTTTCTTTAATATTTAATCGTAACTGTTTTCACTTAATTGATCTTATCGTTTGGATCGCCCAAATCTAATTCATCCAGTACATAATCCGTATAATCATGTATCGGATCGGTGTAAATCATTACTAATTCGCCGGCTTTATCAAACATAATGGCAAGCCGGTGTTCCTTGCAAACTTTTTCAACTGATTCAAAAACCTTATCCTGAACCGGCTTAATCAATTCTTTCTTTTTAAGGAAGAAAAGGCCATCAAATCCAAATATCTTCTTTTGATATTCCTTTACTTCATTTTCCTTTTTGCGTATTGCCTTATACCTTTCATCTTTCATGTCTTTTGTCAGAAGAACCTCCTCCGCCTGGAGTTCACTGTACATGGCGTCAATCTCCTTACGCATTTCCTGAATCTCTTGTTGCCAGGCGATTGACAATTTGTCTATTTCCGCCTGTGCTTCCTTATATTCGGGCATGCGGCTGAGTATATAATCTGTATCCACATAGCCAAATTTTTGGGCTAAAGACGGAAAACTAATTATTACAAACAAAAAAGATACCAAAAA
>QIDJ01000337.1 GCA_003228395.1 Flammeovirgaceae bacterium | reverse complement strand
CCGATGCAGTGGACAGATGTAATGAAGAAAATTTCGATGTTATTTTTCTGGATGAGAATATGCCGGGTATGACTGGCCTGGAAACATTGAATATCATCAAAGAGCTAAATCCGGAACTGCCGGTGGTAATGATAACCAAAAGCGAGGAAGAACAGATCATGGAAGAAGCAATCGGCGCTAAAATTGCTGATTACCTGATCAAACCGCTGAACCCCAATCAGATTCTGCTATCGGTAAAAAAAATTCTGGATAATAAACGGCTTGTAAGTGAACGGGCAAATATTTCTTACCGCCAGGATTTTTTGAATATCAGTATGGCATTCGGAGACAACCTGGATTTTGACGAATGGGCAGACATTTACCGGAAGCTTGTGCACTGGGAACTCGAGTTTGACGAAACCAAAGACAAAGGCATGACCGAAGTGCTTGTGAATCAAAAAGATGAAGCAAATGCCGGTTTTGCAAAATTTGTCATGAATCATTATGCAGGCTGGCTTAACGGACATTCCGAAGGCGGCCCATTGCTTACGCATAACCTGATGAAAGAGAAAGTTTTCCCGTCACTTGGCAATGGCCGGCCCGTATTTTTTGTGGTGATCGACAACCTCAGATTTGATCAGTGGCGCATCATAGCCAAAGACCTTAGAGATTATTTTAATATTGAAAGCGAAGAGGCATACTATAGCATATTACCTACTACAACGGCGTATTCAAGAAATTCCATATTTTCGGGCTTGCTTCCCGATGAAATGGCAGATAAGCATGCGGATATCTGGGCGGGAGAAGATACAGACTCCGGGAAAAACAATTTCGAGCACGTGTTTCTTGAGCGACAGCTTAAATCAAATAATCTGGATGTAAAATTTAGCTATCACAAAATCAAAAACGTGATCGAAGGAAAGCAACTTGTTGACAATATCAGGAATTTTATCACCAACGACCTCTCGGTAATTGTGTATAATTTTGTGGACGTGTTGTCTCATGCCCGAACGGAAATGGCTATGATCAAGGAGCTTGCTCCTGATGAGTCCGCGTACCGCTCCATTACGAGGTCGTGGTTTCAGCACTCACCCTTATTCGAAGCACTGAAAATAATTGCTGAAAAAGATGTACAATTAATAATCACCACCGATCATGGTACCATACGTGTAAAACGACCGTTTAAAATCGTGGGAGACAGAAATACTAATACAAATCTTCGTTATAAACAGGGTAAAAATCTGGGTTTCGTTGACGAAGATATCTTTACGGTAAAAAATCCCAATGATTTTCACCTTTCACGGCTTAACGTAAGTACCCAGTATGTTTTTGCCATTAAAGATTATTTTTTTGCTTATCCGAATAACTTCAATTATTATGTGAAATACTACCGCGATACATTTCAGCATGGAGGTGTATCAATGGAAGAAATGATTATTCCAATTATTTCACTAAATTCGAAGTATGGTTGATGCGGCAGAGAAACAGCTCAAATTAACCTGCAAGAGTCTATTACAGTTACCAGAAATAGCTTCCCGGATTGTTATTTTCAGGGATAATTGTAATGTGATTGCCTTTTACGGCGAGTTGGGTGCAGGTAAAACAACTTTGATTAAATCCATTTGCAACAAAATCAATGTGGAAGATAACGTATCGAGTCCTACTTTTGCCATTATCAATGAGTACCTTACCAAAAGCAACGATCCGGTTTATCATTTTGATTTTTTCAGAATAAAAAATGCAGCAGAAGCGCTGTATATCGGGGTGGATGAATATTTATTTTCCGGGCATTTATGTCTTATTGAATGGCCCGAGGTAGTAAACCGCATACTGCCCGAAAAGCATTTGACTGTGCGCATAGAAGTAACCGGAGATGAATCACGAATATTTCATTTGGAAAAACATGGCTGAATCACAAAAACCATCTGGATTTGAAGCTCTTGCACAGGAAACGGCGCTATATCCGCAGGAAAGGTTTGCCAAAATCAAAAAGAATCAAAAATTATTTTTTATTGGCATCCCTAAGGAAATTGCTTTTCAGGAAAACAGGATATGTCTGACACCGGAAGGAGTACATTTGCTGGTAAATAACGGGCATAAGATTTGGATTGAATCCGGTGCCGGCAAAAAAGCAAAGTTTGAAGACAATGCCTTCAGCGATGCTGGAGCAAAAATCGTGAACTCGGCTAAAGAAGTTTATCAGGCGGATGTGATCCTGAAAATCGAACCGCCCACCTTACCGGAGATCGATTATTTCAAACCAGGACAAACCCTGATATCGGCACTTCTGATTGGAAATCAGACAGTTGAGTATATACGTGCGATGCTTTCAAAAAAAGTAACGGCACTGGCCTATGAATTTATTGAAGACAAAGTTGGGGGGTATCCGATAATCCGTGCAATGAGTGAGATTGCCGGTACCGCGGCCATAATAATTGCTTCCGAATACCTTAGCAGTGTCCATGCAGGAAAGGGATTGCTGCTGGGCGGTATCACGGGTGTTCCACCTGCAAAAGTAGTGATCATAGGTGCCGGTACCGCTGCCGAACATGCTGCGCGGTCGGCCCTGGGGCTGGGAGCTGAAGTTAAAGTCTTCGATAATCACCTGTATAAGCTTCGCCGCCTGAAGCACATATTAAGAAACCAGATTTATACCAGTACCATTGATACCATCACCCTTGCAGAATGCCTCAGGACCACCGATGTGGTAATTGGCGCCTTGCGTGCTGAAAAAGGGAGAAGCAGCATTGTAATAACGGAAGAGATGGTAATGAAAATGAAGCCGGATTCATTTATCATTGACCTGAGTATCGACCACGGAGGATGTGTGGACACCTCCGAGCTTACAACCCTGGAAGATCCGATTTTCAGAAAACACGGGGTCATTCACTATTGTGTGCCCAATATCGCCTCCAGGGTTGCCCACACAGCCTCCACCGCGTTAAGCAATATTTTCACTCCCACTATCCTGCGTGCTGGCGAAGAAGGAGGCATCAATGAGATGATCTTTAACCACAAATGGTTTCTTAAAGGGGTGTACGCCTACAAGGGAACCCTGACAAATATGCATATTGCAAACCAGTTCGGGCTTCAATGCCGAGATTTG
>QIDJ01000306.1 GCA_003228395.1 Flammeovirgaceae bacterium | reverse complement strand
TGGTTTTTTTTGCCATCGTTTAAATCATTTACTATTTAACAGCCATTTTCTTATTGGCAACAGTTTTCTTACGACCTTTACGCGTACGGGCGTTGTTTTTGGTGTTTTGTCCGCGGACCGGCAGTCCGATACGGTGCCTGATTCCACGGTAGCTTCCGATGTCCCTCAAACGCTTAATGTTCATTTGGGTTTCTGAACGAAGCTCGCCTTCAACTTTAATTGTGTCGGTAATAACGGTTCGGATACGATTTTGCTCATCATCCGTCCAGTCCTGTGTTTTTTTGTCCCAATCAACTTCGGCAGCGTTCAGGATGGTTTGTGCTTTACTACGACCAATACCATAAATGTAGGTCAATGCGATTTCACCTCTTTTGTTATTGGGAATGTCAACTCCAGCGATTCTTGCCATAACTATTTTCTTTACTGTCTGTAATTATCCTTGACGTTGTTTAAATCGAGGATTCTTTTTATTAATAATGTATAACCTTCCCTTGCGACGCACTAATTTGTCTTCGGGGGTTCTTTTTTTTATGGATGCTCTAATTTTCATTGTACCGCTATTTATATCTGAATGTTATTCTTCCTTTTGACAAATCGTAGGGTGACATTTCAAGTTTTACCTTGTCGCCGGGCAAAATTTTAATGTAGTGCATGCGCATTTTTCCCGAGATGTGTGCAATTATGACGTGCCCGTTTTCAAGCTCAACGCGAAACATTGCATTTCCCAAAGACTCAATTACCGTACCATCTTGCTCTATCGACTGTTGCTTAGCCATCCCTTTTTGATGTATTATTTATGATGTATTATTTATGATTTGTTATTTGTTATTCGTCATTCGTTTTCGTCATTTACTATTCAGTACTTCTTCAATATATTCAAATGTTGACAAAATGTCTGCTTTACCGTTCCTTACCGCAATATCGTGTTCGAAATGTGCGGAGGGTTTGCCATCGGCAGTGCGAATTGTCCATCCATCCTTATCCTGATAAACCTCTTTCACACCAAGGTTGACCATGGGTTCGATGGCAAGGCACAATCCCGACTTCAACTTTATACCGGTACCTCTTCTGCCGAAATTAGGCACTTCCGGTTTCTCGTGTAAGTTTCTTCCAACGCCATGCCCTACCAGATCCCTCACTACCGAATAGCCAAAACTTTCAACGTGCTTTTGAACGGCATTTCCGATATCGCCAATCCTTTTTCCGGCAACAGCCTTTTCAATTGCCAGGTAAAGCGATTCTTTTGTCCGTTCCAGAAGTAACCGCACTTCTCCGTCAATCTCTCCAACAGCAAAAGTATAAGCCGAATCACCATAAAAACCATTCATCAATGCCCCGCAGTCAACAGAAACAATATCGCCTTCCTGCAAGAATGTTTCACCGGGTATTCCATGAACAACAACATCGTTCACAGAAAGGCACAGCGTGGCCGGGAAACCATTGTATCCTTTAAAGCCCGGAACAGCGCCGTGGTCGCGGATAAACTTCTCAGCTACCCTGTCCAGTTCACGCGTTGTTACGCCGGGCCTTATTAATCTGGCTACTTCGGCTAAAGTTTTTCCAACAAGTAAAGAACTCTTTCTTTGTATTTCTATTTCTTCGTCTGTCTTAAGATAAATCATCCGATGAAATGAATTACATACTAAATGATGACCTTCCTTTGATTCTTCCCGATTTGGTCAGACCATCGTAATGGCGCATCAATAAATAACTTTCAATTTGCTGCAATGTATCCAAAACCACACCTACCAAAATCAGCAGCGACGTTCCGCCATAGAATTGTGCGAATCCACTGTTCACACCGGCAATCATTGCGAAGGCCGGCATAATGGCAATGAATCCTAAAAAGAACGAGCCTGGCAAAGTAATTCTGGACAAGATATTATCAAGATAATCGGCTGTTTTTTTACCCGGTTTTACCCCGGGGATAAAACCGCCGTTTTTCTTTAGGTCATCAGCCATCTGGTTTGGATTAATGGTAATGGCTGTATAAAAGTAGGTGAACAAAATAATCATCACAAAGAAGGTGAAATTGTACCAAAACCCGGTATAATCGGCAAAGGCTGAAGCAAAACCCGACAGGGTTTCTGAATCGGCAAAGCCAACCAAAGTGAGGGGCAGAAACATAATGGCCTGCGCAAAAATGATAGGCATAACGCCTGCAGAATTCACTTTAAGAGGTAAATACTGACGAACACCTCCGTACTGCTTGTTGCCGACAATCCGCTTCGCGTATTGCACCGGCACCCTTCGGGTTCCCTGCACGAGTAAAATGGTGAATAAAACAACCGACATCAGTATGACAATCTCAACCACGAAATACACCAGGCCTCCTCCTGAGGCTTCCATTTTTGAAGCAAATTCCTGAACCAGTGAAATGGGAAGCCGGGCAATAATACCAATCATAATGATGAGTGAAATACCATTGCCAATGCCTTTATCGGTAATTTTCTCGCCGAGCCACATCACGAAAAGAGTTCCCGAAATCAGGATGATCGTTGAAGAAATAAAGAAATATATGGGAGGGCTGGTAGCGGCAGGATTAAAAGGTGTAATGGCCTGCGGGGGCACCTGCGAAATTAACATGCCAATGTAAGCCGGAGCCTGCATGGCCACAATGGCTACGGTAAGGTAACGCGTAATCTGGTTAATTTTCCTTCTTCCGCTTTCTCCTTCGCGTTGCAGACGCTGGAAATAAGGTATGGCCATTCCCAGAAGCTGAATCACAATAGATGCAGAAATGTAGGGCATAATACCCAGCGCAAATATGGAGGCGTTGGAGAAGGCTCCACCCGAAAACATATTCAACAATCCCATCAATCCGGAACTGCCCTGGTCCTGAAGGTTAGAAAGCATGGCAGGGTCAACCCCGGGCAGTACGATGTACGATCCCAACCGATAAATCAGGATAATACCGAGGGTGTAGAGAATCCTGTTTCTAAGCTCCTCTATTTTAATGATGTTCCTTATGGTTTCGATTAACTTCTTCATTCAATCCTAAATTTTTGTGGCGTTACCTCCTTGTGCTTCAATGGCTGCAATGGCTGACTTTGTAAAAGCGTGTGCCGTAACATTAAGCCTGGCTT
>QIDJ01000199.1 GCA_003228395.1 Flammeovirgaceae bacterium | reverse complement strand
GTATGTGGCTTATCTCTTCAAAATCATGATCTTCCGACGCCATCCAGTACACAGGTATGAAGTGATACTCCGGGTATTTGCTGTGAAGTTCTTTACAGGTATTGATTGCCGTCACGATTTTGTAAATAAAGTACAGCGGCCCGGTAAAAATATTGAGTTGGTGGCCTGTGGTTATCGTGTAGGTGTTGGCTTCATTAAGCAATTTCAGATTTTGCTGAAGCTGCGTGCTGATATGAACCGATTCATATTGTTTGTGTAAAACATCTGAGAGTGATTGGCGGAGTGCAGGATCAAATTGTTTATACTCAATTTGTTTTATAAAATTTCCTTCATCCGGGAATTCAGAATAAAATGTTTTCAGTTCGTTCTTTCTGCTTATATAATCCAAAAAAAGCCGGGAAAACAAGCCGGTGTCCTCAAAGTTTAGTTTTTCAATTCTCATATATTATCCTCTCATAGCAATTCAGATGATAGGTGATAAAAGTATTAACTATGGTAAGTTTTTTTGTCCACAATACCGAAATTTCGCACTTTAATAAATGTTCTAATGATCAGCACAAAGGAATTATTTTTTTCATTTTCGAAACTTCAATAGATTACTGTTATACAACTTCCCCAAAGAGATCAAATTCATTCGCATCCGTGATCTTCACCTGTATAAACTCTCCCGGTTTGGCCTCATTATTAATATTTTTATTGTTTTTGATGATGACTTCGTTGTCCACATCCGGTGAATCATATTCCGTGCGTCCAGTCAAATTGCCTGCCTCTACCCTGTCAGTCAGTACTTTCAATACACTTCCCACTTTCGACTTATTGATCTCAAATGAAATGCCCTGCTGTAATTCCATAACGTCATCGGCTCTTTTCTGTTTCAATTCCTGCGAAACATTATCTTCCAAAGAGAAGGCATGGGTATTTTCTTCATGCGAGTAGGTAAAAACTCCTAACCGGTCGAACCGTGATTTTTGAACAAACTCCATCATTTCTTCGAAATCCGCTTCCGTTTCACCAGGGTGCCCGGTAATCAGAGTAGTACGCAGGGCAATATCAGGCACCCGGTCGCGAATGGTATGCAGCAAGGATTCTGTTTTCTCCTTTGTAGTCCCTCTTTTCATGATATTAAGCATACGTGTAGAGGCATGCTGCAGTGGAATATCCAGGTAATTGCAAATATTGTCCTTCTCTGTAATAACATCAAGCACCTCCAGCGGGAATCCGGTCGGAAAGGCATAATGCAACCTGATCCACTCCAGGCTTTCCACATCCGAAAGTTTTCGCAAAAGTTCATCCAGCGACCTTTTTCCATACAGGTCAAGTCCGTAATACGTAGAATCCTGAGCGATCAGCAGCAGTTCTTTAACACCCGATTTTGCAAGGTTCGAAGCTTCAGTAACCAGCGCGTCCATTGGTTTACTTACATGCCTGCCGCGCATCAACGGTATTGCACAAAAAGCGCAGGGCCGGTCGCAGCCTTCCGATATTTTCAGGTACGCATAATGCCGCGGTGTTGTGATCTGCCGTTCACCCACAAGCTCGTGTTTGTAATCGGTATTAAATCTCCTCAGTAGTTGTGGCAGCTCATTGGTTCCAAACCAGGCGTCCACATCGGGTATTTCTTTACGGAGATCATCTTTGTACCGTTGTGACAGGCAGCCTGTTATGTACAGTTTTTCAATCAGTCCGTTTTGTTTTGCGTCCGCATAACGCAGGATGGTATCAATCGACTCCTGTTTGGCAGCATCGATAAAACCGCAGGTGTTGATCACTACAATATTGGCATCATCTTTTTGCGACTCATGCCTAACGTCCACGTTGTTACCTTTCAACTGTGTCAGCAAAATCTCTGAATCCACCAAATTTTTTGAACAACCCAGCGTGACAATGTTTACTTTATCTGTATCCTGTCCTTTTGTATTCATAATTTTCAGCCATCCGTCAAAGTTAACCAAATCGGCTGCCAACTGCCAACGGTATCCCCTGGGGAAAAACAATATCCACAGGTATTGCTTCGGGAAAATCAGCATATATTTGTGCCGCTTTTACCATGACAGAAAGGATCATCATATCAATTTTTAGTTTATTTATTGTGTCAGCCTGTGTGGACGACGAATTGTGTACCGGAAAAGGCACCAACGAAATAAAGCTCCTTTTTGTTGAAAGTGGCACCGAATCACCGATAAAGGTAACTTTAGATAGTATTGCTGTATCAGGACGACCGGAAAACTATCCGGTGATCGCCGATACGACTGTGACAGCGCTCGCCCTCACCGTGGATCCGGCCAGAACGCTGACAAAGTTTATATTTTATGCGAAGAGTAAAATTGACACGGTTTTATATGGAAGAATTGATACACTTATTCTGTCCTATGAAGTAACGCCCAAATTGATTTCGGTGGAATGCGGCCCCGAGTTTATTTATTCCGATCTGGATACAATCAGGTTTACTTTTGATTCTCTCCAAATTATTGAATCTCACTTTTTACCCGAAGTTGAAACAAATATTAAGATATATTATTGATAGCGCCGGGAGGCGAACACTGCTTTTATTATGGATTGTATTCATTGCAAATCATAATGGATCTGCACAGGCTATTGTTACCGACAGCATCCCGAAATCAAAAATGATCGCTCCAACCATGTTTCTATTCGGGTTTGACCTGCTGGGGCCTGCACACACCATTATAAACGAACAGCGCAATGGTTGGGAACTGGAAGCTGCAACGGATATTTACAAGTATTTTATCGTATTTAATTATGGCGCAGAAAATTTTGATTTTCAAAAAGATACCTATGATTATAGCAGTGAAGGAACCTACTGGCGGATTGGGGCGGATATAAATATGATCCCCAGAGATGAATTTGGCAGTTTGATGTATTTTGGGCTGAGATACTCCGGATCAACACTGACGGAAAAAATGACGGGAAAAGTTTTTGATAAGCAGTGGGGTAATACCTATTTTACCAGTTTAAACGGAAATGTAAATGCACGATGGGTTGAGATTGTAGCAGGAATGCGTGCAAAAATTTGGAAAGAACTCTATATGGGATATACTCTGCGATTGAAAACTTCGTTGCGGTTGTCGG
>QIDJ01000254.1 GCA_003228395.1 Flammeovirgaceae bacterium | reverse complement strand
TGTCCTGACAAAAACGTGCTTCACCAGATTATGGCTGCCATTGAGGGGCACCGTAATATTATACTTAAAGGTGGCAACCGGCTGGTGCCCCATACGGAAATATTGCGACACATTGCACAGTCAAATATGGGTATCATAAGTTATCAGAAAAATCCTGCGCTTGTGGATAAAATTCCTACCCGCATGTATGAATACCTGGCCTGTCAATTGCCTTTTCTTTTGACGGACAACCCTGTGTGGGTTTCGTACTGTCAGCGCTACACGGCATGTGTTGCCGTTGATTACACCAATCCGGATACGGACGCCATTCTCAAATCAATTAGCAACACCCTATTTTATCCTGTAAAGCCCGGAAGTGAAATATACTGGTATTCCGAAGAGGAAAAATTGTTGAAAAACATACGTTCCCTGCTTCCAGTATAGAATTTCTCGACGATTTAAACTATTTTAGATGCCATTCCGGAGTTCTGACAAAACCAGGAATTTCATATGGATTTTTAGTAAATTGAACTGAAAATGAAAAATGTACGTCATTTGAAAAATGTCACAATATCGTTGATTTTGTTTCAACTTTCCGGTTTGGTTTATTCACAGGATACGGGAGACAAAGAATATCCCTATCTGGGCATAGCATTCCGCATACCCGATGGCTGGACAGGGCAGGAAACAGAATCCGGTTATATTATGGGGTCCGATAAGGAGGCAGGGTTTATTTTGCTGATGACGCACGAATCCAAAGATATTGAGCAATTGAAACAGGAGGCCCGGCAAGGTATTTATGAGGAAGGAGGCACCCTGCTGCAACTCTACGGCGAACTTGAACCCATTGGAAATGCAGGGGTTGGAGGGATGTTTACAGGCATGCTTGAATACAACCAGGCACAAGCTTATATCGCGGCTGTATTAAATCCATTCGGTACGGGAGTTACGGTGATGGCCGTTACGGATCCTCCCCACTATTCCGACCGCTATAAAACCCTCGCCAAAGAGGTGGCTGAAAGTCTTAAATTTGCCACGCCGAAAGAATCTCCCGTGGTAAAAGAATGGGAGCAAACACTTAAAGGCGCCAAACTCACCTACATGTCGTCTTCTTCCAGTTCGGGATATAGTTCCTACGGATATTCCAGCACAACCGAGGAAATATTACTTTGTCCAAACGGCCGGTTTACCTATTATTACAATAGTTCCATATCCGCCGGGTCAAGCGGAGTTTCCGGATTTTCAAATAATAATGATGACGGACAGGGAACATGGAAGGTCATAAGTGAGGGCGGTGAAACCGCCATTTTACAATTGGATTATACCGACGGCCGACAGGATCAGTTTCGGATCACCTATAGCAACGGCAAAACCTACCTGAATGATTCAAGATACTTCAGAACCTACGACCACAATCAGTGTTAGCAGCTAATGTTAAATGCTAAATGCTAAAATGATTAAATAAAAAATGACATATGAAAGTATTATCATGCTTTCATATGATGTTAGTCATTCCCAAATTACTATTTTCAAATCATCTTTGCATCTGATATACAGACCGCAGCCGGAACGAAATTAAATAGTTTTATATTGCATTTTTGAAACCAAAAATTATAGAATCATGTATGAATATCTACTTCAGGGGGTCGAGTTTGCCAGTCAGCCCTGGCCCTGGTGGATGGGCGGAGTCGTAATCGGACTCACCTTGTTCCTGCTTTTTTTCTTTGGAAAAGAATTTGGCCTGTCTGCAAACCTGCGTGTTATGTGCGCGGCTGACGGCGCCGGCGATTACGCTGATTTTTTCGAATTTGACTGGGAAAAACAAGGATGGAACTTAATGATAGCGCTGGGAGCTTTGTTTGGCGCTTATGTTGCTTCAACATATTTTGGAGGTCATAATGCACATATTTCGCAGGCTGCCGTAAATACGCTCAATGAAATTGCAGGAAGTAATTTGCTGGAATATGGCAAAGTGCCCATCGTGCCGGGAAATGACGCCGGGCATCCTCCTGTTCCTGAATTCTGGGACATCTATTCCTGGCGTTCTATGTTTTCGATTCGCGGGATTATTATTATTGCCGGTGGTGGTTTTCTCATCGGATTTGGCGCCCGGTATGCCGGAGGATGTACATCCGGTCACGCTATTTCGGGTATCGCCGATTTACAACTTCCTTCCCTGGTAGCCGTTATTGGATTTTTCATTGGCGGCATAATAATGACGTGGTTCATTTTACCCTACATTTTACGGATTCCGTTTTAATCATTGACAAAAAATATAGAAACATGAAATACTTTAAATATATAGCTGTTGGGTTTTTCTTTGGCTTTGGTATGTGGAAACTGGAAGCAATTTCCAGCTTCAGAATTATGGAGATGTTCCACTTTCAGTCATTCCACATGTACGGCATTATAACTTCTGGTATTGTAGTAGGAATAATTGTTACACAGTTATTCAAGCGTGGCAAAATCAAAACGATTCAGGGTGTAACCAAGCAATTCGATGACAAAGACCGTACATGGCCACGGTACATTATCGGCGGGATCATATTTGGCCTGGGCTGGGCGCTTACCGGCGTATGCACTGGAATGATGTTTGTATTGCTTGGCGCCGGATACACGGTATTTGTTGTATTTCTTGCTGCTGCCATGCTGGGAACATTTACATACGGGTATTTCAGGAAATGGCTGCCTCATTAATATTATTATTCCAGCTAAAATCTACTACTGGTCTGAGCGCCGCGCTTAGACCTTTGAGCCCTTCAACTAGCGCAGAAGTTACTTCCGTGCTTTTAACGTCCTGGCACAGATGTTTTTAACCGCCAGAGTCGTCAGGCGAAAGAGATTTATTTGGAGTTTTGGACCCAATGGTATAGTAGCTACAACTCTTCCTGGCCCATGGTCCGGAAGTAACTTCCGAACCAGAGGAGGGACTATTCGATAGTCCGAAAATAACTTCCCTACTACTGGTCTGAGCGCCGCGCTCAGACCTCTAAAACCCTCATCTCATAAGTCTTCCGGTGCTGGCCTATAGTGTGGTTGGATTTGTGCCTCTTTTACATTTGCCTGTTTTTCATCTTGTCAGTGGAATTCTAATGTTAGCCGTCAACAAAAAGTGGAC